>NZ_JARESV010000010.1:0-236138 GCF_046026985.1 Paraburkholderia sp. RL18-101-BIB-B | reverse complement strand
GACGGCGGATATCGCGGCTTTTACGGCCCAGGCTACTACGAGCCCCATTACTACCCCCGTTACTATGGCCGTGGATACTACCGACATCGCGGGTGGCGCCGCTAGCGCCCGTCGAGTGTCGACGAAACTATGTCCTTTAGTCGCCCAACCCTGCCGAACGATGCTCCGCAAGCACATCAGCAGGGTAAAAGGCACTGTCAACTTCTTGGCCCGGCGTGGTATCGAACTCGCAGTACTTAAGGACAGCCAAATTAATCGACAAGGCGCTTGAACGAGATCACCATCAGGTCTGTATCGGAGTCCAGAAAGATATCCTTCAAGAATTAATCAGGCCTGATGCATTGCAGGCAGTCAAGTTGGGTGCGCTGAATCGCATCAATCACGCGAGTGCATGGAACACGCCGGACACCAGTGTCCGTTCATATTGCGTGCGAATCAGGTCTTGTCCGGTGTTTTCAGCTCGATCAACATCCGCTCGCAACCGCCTTGATCCGGCGCCATGCAGCCGAGCAAATGTTCACTGTTCGGCATCAGCATCTCGCCGGCCGTCTGAATCGCCAACGTCATGCCGGGATTCTTCTGCCACGACGAGGCCGAAACATGCAAGCGCCAACACACGATGAGCGAGAACGCCGGAGGTGTTGCGCCTGTATCTTGAAACTGCCCTTTTAAAGCGAGGGTCATTCCATACAATGAATTTAAATTCAATTCGAATTTTACATTTACATTTCTATTCTTCTAAATAATCTTACACAACTGACAGGCGGCCGCTGCGGCTGTCTTTCCATTCAGCCATAGCCGAAAACACGTGATAGCCATCCTGTTCCACGGGGAGGAACCACGCTCAAAGCCCTTACCGATGCCAGGTTTTGCAGGGCTTTCATACGTATGTCACGCCATGGCCTCATGACGTTTAAAACGCCGGATCCCAAATAGCAGTCTTAATTGTGTTTCCATTCTCCCGGCCCCAAAACTCAATAGTTAAATCTCGTTTAATCCATACCGAAGACACTTGATGTGCAAAATTAAAACAGTTAGATTGCACAACAAAAATCGGGGTAGACATGAAACTTGTTCTAGAGGCACGTCATCTGTTCGACGGCAGCATTGCCGCCGTCGCTAACAAAGCAGCGCATTCTGCACACGAACACACCCATCCCGATGCGTCGCACGCGACGACTCATGTCCACCACCATCACCACCACGGGCTGAACGCGGAGCTGCATCGCGAGTCGGCGAATGCGGCGCTCTACCCCGGCGTCCCGGCCCTCGCGCCCAACCCGCACGCAACCGAAATCCTCTTCGTCGATCCACGCGTTTCGAACTGGCAAACCTTGGCGGCGGGCGTAAAGAGCGACGTCCAGGTCGTGTTGATCGACCCGGATCGCGACGGTATCGCGCAGGTCACGGCAGCGCTCAAGGGGCGTCCGGACCTTACCGCGATCCACTTCCTCACCTACGGCCAGGCCGGTCAGCTCGAACTGGGCAACGCGCCCGTCACGGCCGCCACGCTCGCGAGCCATGCGGGCCAGGTGGCGTCGTGGGGCGACCATCTCGCCGCCAATGGCGACATCGAATTCTGGGGTTGCGACGTGGGTGCGGGCGACAGCGGCGCGGCCTTCGTCAACAGCGTTCACGCGCTGACGGGCGCGCAGGTCGGCGCATCGACCGATGCCACCGGCGCCGCGCAACTGGGCGGCGACTGGACGCTCGAACGCACCACGGGCGTACTCGCGGTCGGCACGCCGTTCACCACGGCGGCCATGGCGGCCTACACCGGTGTGCTCGACACGCCGCTCCCGACCGTCACCTTCGACCCGACCACCGTGCCCGGCGACATCCTGCTTGGCAGCACCTTCACGGAAACGGTGAACTTCTCAAACGCGGCGGGCAACGCCGTCGGCTACGGTCCGTTCATCGACCTGTTCGTGCCGTCCGACGCCAACCAGAAAGTCACGCTGACTAGCGCGACGTTCCTCGGCACGGCCGTGAGCTTCCAGAAAATCACGATCACCAACGTCGCCGGCGAAGGGCTGGGCGCGTTCAGCCCACTCGCGCTCGGCAGCGACGGTAAGCCGGTGTTCATCACCGCGCCGCCCGGCTACCAGGCCGGCGATTCGATGTACGTGCTGGTGTTGCCGTTCGGCAGCTTCACGCCGGGCCAGCCCGCCGCGGCGATCAAGCTCACGTTTACGATGGACAACAGCACTGAGCTGTCCAGCGCGCCCACGGGCCAGCCGCTGAAAATCACGGCGAGCGGCGGCTTCCAGTACGGCGCCGATCCGCTCAACGACCCAGTCGTCGACCAGTCGCTGATCGGCGCATCGACATCTTCGTCGTCGACGGTTTCGTTGCTCGACGTCAGCGCCACAACCGACCTGCACGAAGGCGAAACCGCCACCGGTCCGGACTATCCGTTCAACTACGTCGTGACGATCACGCCCGCGCCCGTCACGAACGGCGACGCGATCCAGGGTCTCGATTTCACGTTCAAGCTGCCCGACCAGGTGGAATACACCGCCGGCACGATCGGCATCACCGGCCCCGGCGGCGTCACCGGCACGGCCACGTTCCATCCGGGCACCGGCGGCCCGGGCACGGCGGGCGGCACCGTTACGATCCATTTCGACTCGCTCGGCACCGACGCCAGCGGCGCGCCGATCGTTATCAAGATTCCGGTCTTCGTGCCGCAATTCGACGCCAACGGCGTGGCCGTGCTGACGCCGGACGGCGCGCCGCGCACGATCGACACGACCGCGATCTACAGCTACACCGGCGCGTGGCAGGCCACCACCGCGTCCGTCGATCACGCCGCCGGCCTGCAGCCCATCTCCGGCAACAGCTCGACCAACACGGATTCGACGTCGTTCGTCGCGAAGGCGCTCGCCATCCAGGTCACCGACAACTCGATGAACGGCAACATCGTGCCGGGCGAGCCCGTCACGTATTCGATCGCCTTCGAAGTGTCCGATTATTTCTCGCTGAACAACCTGAAAATCGCCGACCTGATCGGCGACGGCGTGACGCTGCTGGCGCCCGGCGACGTCGGTTACGTGACGCCGACGCTCCAGCTCACGAGCGGCGGCGCGACCCAGACGCTTCAGTTCGACGACTTGCCCAATAACACGCCGGCCGTCGTCAACGGCGAAACGGTGAACGCGAGCGGCTCCAGCGTCACCTGGGATTACAGTCGCGACGACAGCGCCGGCGGCACCGGCGCGACCACCGTGAACTTCAACGTCGGCATGCTGATCAGCATGATCGAAGGCGGCGCGCTCGGCTCGGTGCTGGTGGGCGGCGAAGTCGGCAACCCCGGCGCAACGTCGGTCGGCCCGACGCAAGGCGTGATCTCGTTCGTCGCCAAGGTGCTCGACAAGTACACCAACGCCAACAGCGGCGCGAGCCTGCGCGAAAAGGACACGATTTCCGACACGGTCACGCTGGCCGGCACGAGCGCGACGGTCGTGGCGGTCGACACCACGGCGCAGACCATCACGAATCCCAACCTCGGCACGGTCAGCGACGGCTCGACAGTCACCGACACCGTCGCGCCGGGTTCGATGGTGCTAAGCGTAATCGCGGTGAACGGCGACACCAGCAATACCACGGTCATCGAACCGGGCGACACCGTCACGTATGGCATCACGTACACGCTGACCACCGGCGACTACGGCAACCTCGACCTGACGGCCTTTCTGCCCGAGCCGGTCTTCAACACCGCCGACCCGCTGTCGAACGGTACCAACCTCGTCTCCTCGCAAGACACGAACAGCGCCGACATCGTGCCCGCCGCCGGCACCTACAAGGTGATCGACCCGCTCACCGGCGAGACGAGCACGCCGGCCGTGGTCGCCAACGGCACGGCGAACAGCATCTCGTTCAATTTCGGCACTCGCGACGACCCCAACAACACGCCCGGCCAGCAGGTCCAGGTACAGTTCAGCGTGGTGGCGTCAAACAAGCCGTTCGCCGACGGCCTCGCGCTGACCAGCCAGGGCACCAGTTCGTACACCAACGCGGCGGGCGACACGGTCGCCGCGTCGGCCATCAAGCAGACGCCGCTGGAAGAGCCTGAAGTGACGGTCAAGACCGGCGTGGTGTCGACTACCGGCGACAGCGCCGGCAACCCGTCGAAGGGTACTTTTTCGCCGGATACGTCCAACCCGAACGCCGCCAACCCGGGGCCCCCGCAGACGGGCATCCCGCCGAGCGGCACGAGTGGTCCGTTCGCGGTCGCCGGAACGGCGGTGGGCACGTTGTTCAGCCCGAGCGGCGCGAGCGATCCGGCTTCCGCGCTGAATTCCGACGACCTCAACGTCAGCGGCGTCGATGGCGGCGACCTGGTGCGCGTGGTGTCGACGGTCGACAACGAAGGTCACGCAACCGCCTGGGACGTCAACGTGCAAGGCACGCTGCCGCCCGGCTACACCACCGCCGACGTCCACAACTTCGCGGTCTACAACTCGGCGGGCCAGTTGATCACCGGCCTGTCCGGCACGGCGGAAGCCGACTATTTCAGCACCGGCCTCACCGTCACCACCGGCACGCAGGGCATCGCCGCCGGCGACAAGGTCTACGTCGTGTACGACCTGGGCCTGAAAGCCACGCAGACGACCGGCACCACGCTCGTGGCAAGCTCGGAGATCGTCAACTGGGCGAGCGTCGCGGGCGGCGTGGCGGCGGGCAACGGTTTCGTCACGGGCACCGGCGCGAACGAGCAGACGCTCGGCGAAAACGCGGCGGCGCTGTCGGACTCGGCAACCATCGCCGTCACCGCGCCCACCATAGCGAAGACCGTCATTGGCAGCAGCGATGCGGACGTGCCGCTCAACGATGTCGTACTCGGCGAGTCCGTGCAGTACCAGATCACCGTCACGGTGGCGGAAGGCGTGACGTCGAACGGCAGCAGCGACATCATCGTGACCGATACGCTGCCGGCCGGCATGACGCTCGCCAGCGTCGACGGAATCACCTTCAACGGCGTCGCGGGAAGCGGCAACGCCTCGGTCTCCATCGTCGGCGGCCAGACCGTGCTCACGTTCGATCTGGGCCCGACACTGACCAACAGCCAGCTCGACGCCAACGGCACGGTGGTCATTAAGTACACCGCCACCCTCGCCCCAGGCGCGACGCCCGATCCGGGTGGCACCTTTCAGAACACCGCGGTCCTTTCATACGACACCAACCAGAC
Source organism: Paraburkholderia sp. RL18-101-BIB-B (assembly GCF_046026985.1). Classification (NCBI taxonomy): domain Bacteria; kingdom Pseudomonadati; phylum Pseudomonadota; class Betaproteobacteria; order Burkholderiales; family Burkholderiaceae; genus Paraburkholderia; species Paraburkholderia sp. RL18-101-BIB-B. The sequence continues at coordinate 230,947 of NZ_JARESV010000010.1, read as the reverse complement.
CGCGCGCGCCAGCACCACGCTCACCGAACTCGATCCGAGCGTGACCGAGCACATGACGGTAGCCGACAGCAACACCGGCGCGCCGATCGCGAACAACGGCACGGTATTCAGTAACGAAGACCTGACCTACACGGTCACGCTGACCAACAACGGCACCGGCATTGCCAACGATGTATCCGATCTGCTCAATCTGCCGCCCGGCCTGATCTACGACGCGGGCACGCTGGCATATACCGGCGGCGGCACGGGCGGCAGCGTCTCCGGCAGCGGCCCGCTGGACATCATGGTCGGCGCGCTCGGCGTCGGCCAGACTGCGACGTTCACGTTCCAGGCGCACGTAGCCACCAACCAGCCGGCCGGCACCACGATGACGGTCGACACGTCGGCCACGGCCACGCCGGTCACGTATTACTCGCTGCCGGGTGCGCAGCAGGGGCATCAGTTCACCGCCAACAGCGCGACGCAAACCGTGCAGATCGGCCAGATCACGCCGACGCTGTCAATCAGCGGCGAATCGAACAACACGGACCCGACGAACCCGCCGGCGCAGAACAATACGCAAGCGACTACCGAAGCCACGGTCGGCGAAGTGGTCACGCTGCACGGTGTGGTGCAGATTCCGGAAGGCGCCAACCCGGCCACGCTGACCTTCGACCTGCCGCCCGGCATGGAATATCTGCCGGGCAGCGTGACGTTCACGCTGGTCAGCCCGGACGGCGACATCGTTTCGAGCAACAACGCGATCTCGGGGCTGCCGCAGATGCAGGACGGCACGCCGGGCGGCGCGAACTTCCTGTCGCCGTCGGGCGCCACGAACACCGTCAGTTCGGCTGACGACGTCGCCACCTTCCGTCCGGGCAACGCGCTGCCGCCGGGCGCGATCACCGTCAACGGCAACACCGTCACCATCGACCTCGGCACGCTCTCCAATAACGACGGCAAGGCGCAGGCCAACTTCGTCATCGTCCAGTTCAACGCGGTGGTCGAGAACATCGCCAGCAACATGCCGGGTACGGTGCTTTCGGCGTCGATGTCGGTGAACAGCGGCGCCGCCACGTCGAACAGCGTCGCCGTCGCCGTCGACGCACCGGCCGTCACGCTGACGAAAACCGCGACCGCCGTCGACAACGCCGACGGCACCGTCACGTACCAGGTCACTGTGCACAACGCGGGTTCGTCGACGGCGTACAACGTCGCCGTCGACGACCAGGCCGTGGCGAACGAAAGCGGCATCGCATTCATCGGCGCGACCGGCAGCGCCGTGGGCGGCGTCGATTCGACGACCGGCAGTGACCTGCATTACACGCTGGGGTCGCTCGCCGCGGGCGGCACCGAGGTCATCACGTACACGGTGAACGTGGCCTCGGGCATGACGGTGCAGAACGATACGGCCGTCGCGACGTGGCAAAGCCTCGCCGGGCCGCAGACCTTCAACGGCTCGACCACCGGCGCGGCCGGCACGGACACCGGTCCGCGCGACTTCGACCCGGGTCTGAACCCGGCGGTCAACACGTACCGCGCGAGCGCATCGACCGACATCGGCACCGCGCAGGGCCGGGTCTGGCAAGACCTCGGCAACGACACGACGACCTTCTCGCAAACCGGTGGCTCGAACGACACGCCGCTGGCCGGCGTCACCGTCACGGCGACGATCACGCAGCCCGACGGCACGGTCGTCCACGAAACCACCACTACGGGCGCGGACGGCACGTACAACTTCGGCGTGCTGCCCGACGGCACGGTCGTGATTTCGCTCGCGGGCAACATACCGGCCGCCGACACGCTGGTCTTCGACCCGGACGGGTCGATCAGCAACAGCCCGCCGACGGCGACGTTCATATCCGGCGGCAACGCACAGAGCAATGTGGACTTCTCGTTCCAGGCGCCGGACACCGCGCCGGTCATCACGAACTGGAACGGCAGCGTCAACTACACCGAAGGCGGCGCACCCGTGACACTGGCCGGCTCAGCCAGTGCGCTCGACAACGAGATCGCCGCGCTCGGCGGTGACTTCGATGGCGCGACGCTGACGGTCCAGCGCTACAACGGCGCGACCGCCGCGCCCGTCGGCACCGACCTGTTCACGGGCACGGCCCAGCTGATGCTGTCCGGCGGCAACGTGACGTTCGGGGGCAGCGTGCTCGGCACTTACACGGAGGCGAACGGCAAGCTGTCGATCACGCTCGGCGCCGGCGCCACGAACGCGGCCGTCACCGAAGTGCTCGACAACCTCGCGTATTCGAGCACTGATACCAGCACGGTGAGCACCGGTATCAAGATCGGCGTGACGCTCGACGACCACAACACGACCGGCGCGCAGGGCACGGGCGGCGTAATGACCAGCACGCCCGTATTCGTCACCGTCAACGAAGTGCCGCAGACCGGCATCGTGACAGCCACCTTCGACGATCCGAACAACTCGGACCCGGCTGCCGCGGCCGTAGTGGTGGACCCGGGGCTGGCGGTGACGAGCGCCGACACGTTCTCGGGCGCGACGGTGCAGATCGCCAATTACCGGCCGGGCGAGGACGTCCTCGTCGCAGGCACGATGCCGAGCGGCGTCACCGCCTCGTTCGACACGGCCACCGGCACGATGACGCTGAGCGGCTCGAACCTGAGCGCGGCCACCGTCCAGGCGGCGCTGCGGGCAGTCGAGTACTACGATTCCAACGACACCCCCGACACGACCACGCGCCAGGTCACCATTTCGGTGATGGACAGCACGACCGGCACGACGACGAACGCCGCCGCCGCGGCGATCCAGATCGTCGCGCACAACGATTCACCGGTGCTGGCCGGCAACCCCGTGTCGATCGGCACGCCCGAGGATTCCGGCACGCCGGAAGGCGCGGTCGGCACGCTGGTGTCGGCGCTGACGGGCGGCGGCAACGTGACCGACAGCGACGGCGCGAACGCGCATGGCGGCAGCACGCCAGGCGGCCTCGGCGTCGCCATCACGCAGGCGGACACGAGCGAAGGCTCGTGGTGGTATTCGACCGACGGCGGCGCGAGCTGGACCGAATTCGCGGGCAGCGGCTTGCCGGTAATCTCCGCGACGAACGCGCTGCATTTGGCCGCCGACGCCAACACGCGGATCTTTTTCGAGCCGAATCCGAACTGGAACGGCACGGTGCCGAATGCGCTGACGTTCCGCGGCTGGGACCAGTTCGACGGCGCCGCCAACGGCTCGCTGTCGGCGTTGCCGAGCGGACTCGGCAGTGGCGTCGACACGAGCGGTTCGGCGTATACGGCGACGGCCGAGACGATTGGCTTCAGCGTGAACGCGGTCAATGACGCGCCGCTCGCGAGCGGCTCCGCCACGCTGCCTGCCACGCCCGAAGACACCGCCGCGCCGGCGGGGGCGACGGTCGGCACGCTGTTCGGCGGTAATTTCTCCGACACCGCCGACCAGCAGCAGAGCGGCGCCAATCCGACCGGTTCGACGGCCAACACGCTGGCCGGCATCGCGATCACCGGCAACGGCGTGGATCCGTCGCAGGGCGCCTGGCAATACTCGACCGACAACGGCGCGACCTGGAACACGATCGCGGCGACTGGCCTCAGCGATTCGAACGCGCTGGTGTTGTCGTCGTCGGCAGAATTGCGCTTTGTGCCCGCGGCGAATTTCAACGGCACGCCGGGACAACTCACGACGCGCCTGATCGATTCGTCCAGCGTGGCGATTGCCGGTTCGGTGACCGGCGCGGACCTCGCCGCAGGCGACACGGCGCTTACCGGCGTCGACGTATCGGGCGCGCATAACGGCGGCACGACCGCGGTCAGCGCGGCGACGGTCGATCTCGGCACCGTCGTCAGCGCGGTCAACGATGCGCCGCTCGCGAGCGGCAATGCCACGCTCGGCACGGTGAGCCCGGACGATCCGAACCCGCCGGGCGACACCGTCGGCGGACTGTTCGGCCACAGTTTCAACGACGGCGCGGACCAGCAGCAGAGCGGCGCCAATCCGACCGGTTCGACGGCGAACACGCTGGCCGGCATCGCGATCACCGGCAACGGCGCGGAGCCGTCGCAGGGCACGTGGCAGTACTCGAGCGACGGCGGCAAAACGTGGACCGACGTGCCCGCTACGGGCCTCGGCGACAACGATGCGCTCGTGCTGTCGGCAACGGACGGGCTGCGTTTCAAGCCGTCCGGCTCGTTCAGCGGGACGCCGGGCGGCCTGACAGTGCGGCTGATCGAAACCACGGACACCTCGGGCAGCCCGGTCGCCGACGCCACCGGAGTCAACCTCGGCGCGGTGGGCGGCACGACGCAGTACAGCGCGTCGACTGTGCTGCTGTCGACCCAGGTCTCGAATTCGAACCGACCGTTCTTCTCCGAACCACAAGACCTGATCCCCGACTTCAACGCGCCGAACGACTACAACAAGCTGACCGATTCGAACGGGCTCGATAACTCACAGTTCCCCGACGACAACCTGGTCACGCCGTCCGAAGGCCGCGGCTACCGGACGAGCCTGTCCGGCGAGCCGATCATTCCGCAGGTCTGGCTGAGCGGCTCGGTCGGCAACCGCTTCGTGATCGAAGAGCAGCACGCGATCATCCAGGTGCCGGCGAACCTGTTCGACGATACGTACCAGGGCGCGGAGCTTTCCTACGACGCCCGCAGCCCCGGCGGCGGACCGCTGCCGCAATGGCTGCTGTTCGACGCGCGCAACCTGACGTTCACCGGCACGCCGCCGCGGGGCACGCACGGCACGGTCGAAGTGGAGATCGTCGGGCGCGACCAGTTCGGCAACGAGGCAACGGCGACGTTCCAGATCATGGTCGGACGCGAGCCGCACGATCTCGATCAGATGCTCAAGCGCCTGGTCGTCAAGGATGCGCCCGCGCCAGTTGCGCGCACGCATGCGCCGGAGCATGGCCAGCCGGTGCACGGACGGCATGACGTACAGCATCAGCCTGCGCACCCGCAACCTCAGCAGCACCCGCAGCAACACGCCCAACTGGGACGCAGTGCGTTTTCTGCGCAGTTGCGCGACGCGGGGCCCATCGGAAGGATTCTCCAGGCACGGCAGATCGTGCAGACGATCGCTGAAGTCGCTCCGGTGGAGTCCGCCTGATTCACTTTCCATAAAGCGAACTGAAAAAATGAAAACTCCAACCGGCGACCGCTTCAATGCGGCGCGGTCGAAAGCGGCGCCGACCACGCCGCAACGCGAACCGCAGTTGTCAGCGGTACGCCTCGGGCTGACGGGCGCAACGCTGCTGTCGGCGGCGTTGCTCTCGGCGTGCGCGGTGAAGCCGCAACCGATCTCGCAGGCCGAGCATCTGCAACGCGCAAAGGATGACTACACGACGCTGTACTCGACCTACGTGCCACTACGCGGGCCGCTAACGCTGCCCGACGCGATCGCCCGCTCGCTCAAGTACAACTACGACGCGCAGCTCGCAAAAACCGAGGAAACGCTGCAGGACCGCCAGCTCGATCTCGCGATCGCGCAAATGCTGCCGCGGCTCGCGGCCAACGCGGGGTACGACTGGCGCAACAACGAAAACGCGGCGGAAAGCGTGTCCGTGGTGACGCGTCAGCAGTCGCTGGAACCCTCGTTCTCCGAGTCGCCTTCGCACGCCACCGCTTCGCTTGAACTGTCGTGGAACCTGCTCGACGTCGGCGTTAGCTATTTCCAGGCGAAGCAGCAGGGCTATCGCACGTACGTGGCGGTGGAGCGTCGCCGGAAAGTGATCGACGGGCTCGTCAAGAGCACCCAGGAAGCGTACTGGAAAGCAGTCGCCGCCGACCGCCTGCTGCCGCGTCTCCAGCCGCTGCTCGTCGACGCGCAGAAGATGCTCGACAACTCGCGCGAGGCGAGCCGCGAAAAGCTCGTGTCGCCGCTGCAAGGGCTCGATTTCCAGCAGAACATGCTGTCGGTGGTCGGCCAGTTGCGGCACATGCAGACCGATTTGAACACCGCCAAGGTGACGCTCGCGTCGTTGATCAACGTGCCCGGCGACGCGCCAATCGAATTCGCGCCGATGGAGCTGGACATGAGCACGGCCACCACCAGCGTCGATCCGCGCAAGCTCGAGATGATCGGTCTCGCGATGCGCCCCGAACTGCGTGAAGAGGCGTATCAGGGAAAGATCGACCAGCAGGACGTCTACAAGGAAATCGTCAAGATGCTGCCGGGCGTGGGCCTGCTGGGCAGCCTCAACTACGACACCAACCGCTACCTGTTCAACCCGAACTGGGCGCAGCTCGGCGTGAACGCCACTTTCAACCTCGTCAACCTGATCGAAGGGCCGAAGGCCATCGCGGCGGCTAAAACGTCCGTCGAAGTGTCTCGCCAGCGCCGGCTCGCGTTGAGCGTCGCGGTGCTGACACAGGTGAACCTGAGCTATCAGGAATACCTCGCGGCGGCGCAGGATCTCGACATCGCGAAGCAGATCGACGACGTCGAGCAGAAAATCCGCGTGGCGTCGGCGAATGCGTCGCGCGCCGAGGAGGAATCGGAAGCCGACCGCGTGCGGCGCGAGCTGGCGTCGATGGTGTCCGAGTTCACCTACGACCGCACGGTGGCCCAGGTGCATACCGCGTTGACGAATCTGTACACGTCGGTCGGTGTGGACCTCGTGCCGCCGAACGCGGACACCGACGATCTGGCGACCTTGAGCCGCAGTGTGAAAAGCGCGATTGCCGGCTGGGAAGCGGGTCAGTTGCCTGAATTGAGTATGGCCATGCCGGCTGCTGCCGCGGCGCAACTCGGGTCGGCGACAGCGCCGGGAGCGGCTGACGCGGCTCCGGCCACGGCAACGGCAACGGCTCCGCTGGCTGCGACCACGGTTCCGGCCGGCGCGCAAATCACAAGCATCGCCGCGGCGCAGATTTCGCCGTCAGCGAAATGACCACGAAGTCGAAGGTGAAGAAGTTGAAATCGATGAGGTTGCAGGTAACGAAGTTCACGCGCGGTGGCCTGGCAATGGTTGCATTGGGGTTAGGTGTATCGACGGGTTCGTTCGCGTTGGCCGCGCCGACGCCCGCTGCCGGTCTGGCCACCGCCACGGCCAACGCCGTCACACCGGTCAGGCCCATTACGCCGGCCGCACAGCCTGTGGCGGCCGCCCAACCCGCAGCGTCTGAAATCCGCGTACAGGTCGTGGCCGAAACCAGCGCGACCATCGGCGCGCCGATGTCCGGCCGGCTCAGCCAGTTTGCGCTGCGCGACGGCGATCGCTTCAGGCAGGGCCAGGTCATCGCGCGCTTCGTGTGCGCGGAGAAGGAAGGCGCGCTCGCACATGCGCGAGCCGTGTTCGACGGCCGCCAGATCGTGAACGCCAGCAAGCAGCGGCTGCACGCGCTCGGCTCGACAAGCGACGTGGAGTACAAGGTCGCGGAAGCCGACGAAGAACAGGCTGCCGCCGACGTGAAAACCGCGCAGACGCTGGTCGACACCTGCGTGGTGGCCGCGCCGTTCACGGGCCGCGTGTCCGCCGTGTTTGCGCACAACTTCCAGTTCCTGCAGACCGGCGCGCCGCTGCTCGATGTGTTGAGCGACAGGAATCTCGACCTCGAAATGATCGTCCCGTCGATGTGGCTTGCGTGGTTGAAGCCGGGCAACACCTTCAACGTCGCCATCGACGAAACCGGCAAGACCTACCCCGCCACGCTGACGCGCCTGTCCGGCAAGGTCGACGCAGTAAGCCGTTCGATCAAGGTCTACGGTCACATCGACAACCCGCCCGATACACTGTTGCCGGGCATGAGCGGTCGCGCCGTCTTCACGCCGCCCGCCGGTACAGCCGTGTCAGCGCGGCAATGAACGCGCCCAATCCTGGCCAGGCGCTCAACTATCAGTTGCTGCGCCTCGGCGCGCTGCTGCAACTCGAACAGCGGGCGCGCGCGGCGAGCCGTCACGAACTCGAATTCCTGATCGTCAACGAGACGGCGGGAATCGTCGCGTACCAGCAGGCCGCGCTGTGGCAGAACCCGGCGGCCGGCGGCGCGCCGTTGATATTGTCCGGTGTCGCCACGCCCGACGAAGGCGGCCCTTACTACCTGTGGCTCGACCGCGTCTGCGCGGCGATCGGGCGCGGCGCCGACGCGCACCAGTCGCACGGCGTGAACGCGGCCGACCTGCCCGAGGCGCTCGCGCGCGAATGGCCCGAGTGGTTCCCCGCTAACGCGATGTGGTGTCCGCTGACGTGGCGCGACGGTGTGCTGGTCGGCGGGTTGCTGCTCGGCCGCACCGACCCGTGGAACGACGGCGAGCGGCAGTTGCTCGACGCGCTCGCCGGCACCTATGCGCAAAGCCTGCTGCTGCATCAGCGCCTCCGCGAAACGGGCTTCTGGCGGCGCCTGCCTGCGAAGCGCCGGCCGCTGGCGATCGCCGCCGCGGTGCTGCTGCTGGCCGCGTTGCTGCCGGTGCGCGAATCCGTGCTCGCGCCCGCTGAAATAGTGCCGATCGATCCCGCGCCCGTACGCGCGCCGTTTGATGGGGTGGTCGGCGGCTTGCGCGTCGCGCCCAACCAGACCGTGCACGTCGGCGAGCCACTGGTGTCGCTCGATCGCACGCAACTGCAAACGCGCCTTGCCGTGACGCAGAAAGCGCTCGACATGGCGCGCGAAGAATACAGCGACACGTCGCAGCAGGCGATGAGCGACGACAAGGCCAAAGGCCGTCTCGCGATGCTCGTCAGCAAGGTCGCCCAGGAGCAGGCTGAGCTCGCCTACGACCAGGACATGCTGACGCGCGCCGACATCACAGCACCGTCCGACGGCATTGCCGTTTTCGACGACAGCAGCGAGTGGGTGGGCAAGCCCGTCGCGCTCGGCGAACGGATCATGATGGTCGCGTCGCCGACGCATACGCAGTTGCAGATCGAAGTGCCGGCGGCGTCGGTGGTCTCGTTCAAGCCGGGTTCCGAAGTGGTGTTCTTCAGCAACCTGTCGCCCGACGAACCCGTGTACGGCAAGCTGGTTTTCGCGAGCTATTCGAGCACGCTGACCGCCGACGGCGTGATGTCGTACGCGTTCCGCGCCGCGCTCGCTCCCGGCGTGACGCCGCGCCTCGGGCTGAAAGGCACCGCGAAGATTTACGGACCGCGCCGCGTGCTCGCGTTGTGGTTGTTGCGGCGCCCGCTGGCGGTGCTGCGCGAGTGGGTGTCGGTATGAGCACCGCTACCGCCGGCCCCGCGACCGCCGCCGGCGCGGCTATCGGCGCACCGGTCGCCGAAGCGGATGGCGCTTCGGCAGCGACTGGAGGAGCGCCGCCGGTTGCCTTGCCGCGGTTGCGCGAAGACCTGAAGCTGCTTGCCGGCGGCGCGTCCGCCGACGGCAGTCCCACCTGGACATTGCAGGATCCCGCGCGGCACCGGTTCATCCGGATCGGCTGGCTCGAATTCGAGATTCTCGCGCGCTGGACACTCGGCAATACCGACGCCGTCGCCCGCTCCGTGTCGAGCGAAACGACCCTTCGCGCGACGTCGCAAGACGTGCTCGACGTGCTGTCCTTTCTGCATCGCGCCGGCCTGATCGCGCCCTTCGGCCCAGCCGCGATGGACCGCCTCGCCGTCGAAAACAGCGGCAAGCGGCTGTCCGCCGCGCGCTGGCTGCTGAAAAACTATCTGTCGATCAAGATCCGCCTCGTCAATCCCGACCCACTGCTAAGCGCGGTGGTGCCGCGCATCGGCTGGGTGTTCACACGCGGCTTCGTGACGCTGCTCGGACTGCTTGCGCTGCTTGGTTTTTATCTGATCAGCCGCCAGTGGTCCGCTTATACGCATAGCCTGCTGCATCTGTTTTCGTTGCAGGGCGCGCTGATGGTGGGGATCGCGTTGACGTCCGCGAAGGTCGTTCACGAAGTCGGCCACGGCGTGATCAGCAAGCGCATGGGCTGCCGGGTACCGTCGATGGGCGTCGCGTTGCTGGTGCTGTGGCCCGTGCTGTGGACCGACACCACCGACGCATGGCGTCTGACCGACCGCCGCAAGCGCCTCGCCATCGACGCCGCCGGCATGCTCGCCGAGATGACGCTGGCGATCGTGGCGTCGCTGGCGTGGTCCCTGTTGCCCGACGGGCCGTTGCGCACCGGCGCGTTTTTGCTGTCGAGTTCGACGTGGCTGCTGACCATTGCCGTCAATGTGAATCCGCTGATGCGCTTCGACGGTTATTTTTTGCTGTCCGACTGGCTCGACGTGCCGAACCTCCAGGAGCGCGGCTTCGCGATGGGACGCTGGTGGTTGCGCGAGATATTGTTCGGTCTCGGCGACCCGCCGCCCGAACGCTTCGCGCCTGCTAAACGACGCGTGCTGATCATCTATTCGCTGGCCGCGATGGTGTATCGCTTTTCGCTGTTTCTCGGCATCGCGCTCGTCGTGTATCACATGGCGTTCAAGGCGCTTGGGCTGTTTCTGATGTGCGTGGAAATCGGCTGGTTTCTGGTGCGGCCGATTGTCGGCGAGATCGCGATATGGCGGCGGCGTCTTGGCGGCGCGCGTCCCGACCGGCGGGCAGTCATCAGTTTGAGCCTGCTGGGCGTGGCGTTGGTGCTGTTTGTCGTACCCTGGCATCGCGACCTGTCCGCACCCGCGCTTTTGCGGGCCGGCAAGCAGACGACGTTATATGTCGCGGAGCCTGGACAGTTGCTGAAGTTATCCGTCGACGGGACACGTGTTGCTGCCGGCAACCCGGTGTTCGTGCTGGCGTCGCCGACGGTTGCGTACCACAAGGCCGTTGCGGTGGCGACGCTGGAGGGCGTCGACACGCGGATGAAGGGACAGTCGTTCGATCCCGAACAGGCCGCAATGATTGGTGTTGGGCAGCAGGAACTCGAAGGCGCGCTGGCGACGGTTGATCAGGTCGCTTCCCAGGAGGCCTTGCTGACCGTGCGGGCTCCTTTTTCCGGTGTGCTCACCGATGTGCCTGCCGGCTTGCGGGCGGGGGAATGGTTGCCCCGGCGGGAAGTGCTGGGGATGTTGATCGATCCTTCTTCGCAGATCGTCGAGGCTTATATCGGCGAGGCTGATCTTGGACGCGTTCATCCCGGCGCCCGCGCGCGGTTTTTTCCCGAGAACGGAGATGCGGGGGTGGAGCTCGCTGTTGTCAGCGTCGGGAGTGTTTCCGTGCGGGCGCTGGATGTGCCTGAGCTTGCTTCTGTCTATGGCGGTGGGGTTGCGGTTCGCAAGGATAGCGAGAATCGGCTTGTGCCTGAGACCGCGGTTTATCGGGCGGTGCTTGCGCCCTCCCCGGCTGGATCTGGTTTTGCCGCGGCTGGCGGAGAGCCTCTTGTCCCCAAGCGGCTGCGTGGCTCCGTTCGGATCGAGGCCGATCGTAGCAGCCTCCTCGGACGGGTCTATCAACGTGCCGTCGCTGTCGTTATTCGTGAGAGTCAGTTGTAGTCTGGTTTTTTTCGTTCGCACTTTCGCTGTTGTCTGGTGCTGATTTATCACTGAGAGATTGATGCGTTGCCCTGTACGGGCAATGCTCTCAGCTTAAGCGCCATCACCGGACAGCACACGCAATTCAAGATGGGCCAAGATCGATTAGTCGACCGGCGTAAAACGAAGTAAAGTCGTCACCAAAAACGAAGTAAGGTCGTCAACACCCGGTTTTGCGTATCGCACACGACAGTTTTGGGGCGTCGATCGTTGGAAGCTTCTCAAGCACCGCCCCTGGCACCTGAGCCCGCGAGCTGCAGGTCGCGATCGTCAATGCCAAGGCGAAAGCCGCCTGCCATGCGATTATGGAAATGTCGCGCGATAGCAATACGATGCTCGTTGCGCATCGCTGGCTTCGTTGCAAAAGCTGGAGGCGATCGGGTTGCGTAAAGCGCGCCGCAGCGCGCACAACGATACGGTGAGCCCACAAGACTCGCGTTGAGGATGTAGGGTGCCTCCTGCCCGCAATGCTGGCATCTCGTCTCAAGCTTCTGTCGGTGAGCGGGACACCGGTTTTCACTGAACATCTGGTACGTCACGCTGTGATGACCAAGCGATGTGCATTGCCTGCAGTACGGGAAAACCGGGTGATACCGTCCCCGCTGGCCAGGGTCAAGGAGTGAAGCGCGCAGCACGTTGCCGGCAGTAGCAGCATGCGCCTCAAATGCTTCAGATCAATGACATCACGTATCGGCTCAACGCCTTCGTACGGGTCAATGTCCCGATCCATCAGCCGGACCAGTGCGTGCCCGGGTAGTCCATTTGCACGCGCGAACTTCCACAGGATCGATACGATCGATTCACCAGGCAACAGCCACTCTGCATCGAATATGAAGCCCAATGCCGGGGTCAGTCGTCGCTCATCGAGGCTGACGATCGGAAAGCGCGGCGCAATGAGCGCCGGGCGCCTCCTTACGCGTGGACGAGCACACGCCCGGTTGCATGGCGCGACTGGACATAGGCGGAGCGGCGCACCGCGTGTGCTCACGAGGATGGGTCCGGGCAATACCCTGGAGCATCCATGAGTTGGCTATCCTTGAGCACAACCTCGACGGCCCGTGCGAACGATTCCATCGGCGCCTCCAGACGGCCAGGCAGGGTCGCCTTGTGATGCGCGGCCTCGAAGGCATTCCAGAGTACGGCCGCATCGTTGACAAGTCGATAACCTGCATCGAACGCCTGTGGCAGGTAGAACCTCGTGAAGCTCCACTGCCTGCCCTCGGGATAGGCGGTCTGGTCGTAACCGTTCAGACACGTGGCGACATCTTCGGCATTGCGGATGCCGAGGAAAGCAAGTTCTTCGACCATCAGGCGCGCGACGATCTGCGTCTTGCCGGCGATCTGCAGTGCGCTCTTCTGGGCGAGCAACTCCTGCTGACCAACGAGGAACGTGAACAGCTTGATCTGCTGGCGGTCGAGTGCATCGTGTACATCCCTCAGCCACTCGTATTCGCTTTCGTTGTAACGTTGCGCCTCATCGCAAAAGAGCAGAACCGTCCCGCTGCCAGCGCGCGCAGCCGCTTCCCGGATCCGCAGCGAAAGCCGCATGCGTTTTGTGGGGTTGGTGCCCGCGTTCGGATCATGATCGCCGACAGCTTCCAGCAGGTTTGAAAAGCGCCACGCACCTTGTGCATCAAGGACACCGATCTCGCTGCCATCAGCGATGGAAAGCACGTACGCAGCGCAGATCGTCAGCGTTGATGTAGACGCGAAGCGACTGGCCAATCAGCTGGGCGCTGCTGGCTAGGACCATGTTGGTATAGCGCACGCCGAACAGGTTAATGTGAGGACGGACGCCGAGCGCAAGATAGCCGCGCACACGGCAGTGCCGCGCGGATTGCATCAGGCATAACTTACGTCGGCGCACTTCGGGCAACCAGGCCAGCAGTTGCCCTCTTCCACGAACAAAGAACTCCATCGCTTCGAGCGGCGTCGCGCCATTCAGCCCTCCGTGAAGCGTGCCGTGATAGCTTGCAATCGAATAAGTGATCAACTCGTCCAGCCCATCGAGCGACACATACAGGCGGAGATTACCTTTCGGGTCGGCCAGCGCGCGGCGCAGGTCACGAGGATGGGAGCCCGTGTAACCTGGGAGGCGTAAGGACAGCCTGCTAGCGATTGTGACCATCCCGAGAAAGACGCTGCCAGTGCCCGCGTGCAGCACCCATGCGAACATGGGCAGCACCGCTAGAATCGACAGGAACTGCGGCACGACCAGCAAACGGCTGCGCGGAAAGCGGTCGGAATACATCCCCGCGCTCAGGGACGCGAAGATACCGACGCCGCCCGTGACAAAGCCCACGAGCATCGACGTCGAGGTCGGCAGATGCAGCACCCGGATGCCATACGTGGTCATGTAGTGGCCCACCACATACACGGTGATGGTCAGGCCGATCAGCACGCAACAGGCGAGCACCAGTTCGGACAGGTGCGCATCGACGATGCCGCGCAGCAGCTCGCGATTGCTCTTCACCGCGTGTTCGGCGCTGAGCGTCTCACGCAGCCGGCTGGGGATGTAGATGCCGAGCGGCGCGATCAGCAGCCCGAGCATGAACGGAATGCGCCAACCCCATGCACTCAGTGCTTCGGCAGACAACACCAGATCGCGGCGCGCCCTCCCTTCATCACAAACGCCGGGCACTGTCATCGGCGTGAGAAATGGTTATGTTTATTCGTTGACGGGTCAAACCGCGAAAAAAAAGACGCGCATGAAATGCGCGTCAAATTGCTGTGGTCCGGGTCTTGCTTTGTGCCGCGGTCGGAGCATGTCTAGCGTTCCCTCAGCACACAGTCGACCGCATGAAAGACACGTCTGCTCAGTGGGTCGGACGTATTGGCATCGTCGATAATGGTGTCCTTCAGGCTTTGAATGAAGACCTTCGCCGCCGCGCTTAACGGAGTTCCGCGCCGATACATCAGGTTCACTTCCACTTCCGGGATGGTCTCCGTCACGGGCAGCACGCAGAACCCTTCTTTCGCGACGAGCAGTTCCGCGAGCGGCCAGGGCATGATCGAGAGGACGTCGGTGTTACAGATCAGGCCAATCATCATCGACGAGGAATGTGCGACGTGCACGCGCGGCTTGTAGCGGCGAAAGTACTCTCCGAACGGGCCGTAGCCTTCGGCGTCGTTTTCCGTGAAGTCGCGGTTCAACACCAGCTCGCGCCCTTCAGTTGCGACAACGTGCGGCATTTCGCGAGCGGATGCCCCGCGCGTCCCACTACCGCGTAACTCGAGAGGAAGAGCGGCACCTGCTGGAATTCGTCGCGGCATGAAGGCGGGCAGGCGCGATTGACCGAAAGGTCGAGTGTGCCGTCACGCAGTTTCGGCACGGCGACGCTCAGCAGGCTTTCGTAGAACACGATCCGCGTATCGGGCATTTCCTGCTCGAAGCGCTTCATGATGCCGCCAAGCAGCGCGATGGCGATCCACGTCGGCAGCGCACCGTCAGCCGCTCCCGGCCCGCTCCGGAGAAGCGGTCCATCTCGTCCTGCGCACGTCGCAACTGCTGGATCATCAGACGCGCGTGCGCCAGCAAGGCTTGCCCGGCATCGGTCAGAATGATCCCGGAGGCCTCGCGGACGATCAATGCCACCCCAACCTGGGCCTCGAGTTCGCGCATCGCCTTGGTGACAGCCGCAGGCGAAAGGTCGAGCGCCTTCGCTGCGTTGCGAATGCTTCCGGTATCGGAAATCGCAACGAGCGTGCGCAGTTGATGAATCTTCATGAAGGGGGGCGCCTCCACATCCAGTTCGCAACCAATAGTGAACGGGCTTACTTCCATTGATGCCAGCCACAGCCCTTCTCGCCTGGTGCGCATGCGAACGCGTGCAGGTCCCTCGCGTGCCGATGGGCGGTATCGTCCTCGAGTATCGGAGCACGTGACGGAACATGGTGCAAAGGTAATGCAGTCTGCCGCGTCAATAAAGCGAAAAAGCGCGGCGTTGCCGAATCGACAGGCCGCGCGGACGCGTGGAGTGAATGACAGGAGCATAGACAGGCGGGGCAACGCACGAGGCGCTGATGAATGCCGGCGAGAAGGCGCCGCGAGCAGCGCGACCCGGTCCTGCAGGGTCGACGTGCTCGCGCCGTATCAAAAGTAGTGTTGCACGCCGAAGCGCAGCGAGGCCTGCGAACTCGTCGACGAAGGAGCGAGCGACGGCAGGGCCGCCTTGGCGCCACCGCTCGCGTACTGATACGTCGCTTCGGCGTAGAGCATGGTGCGCACCGAAAGATGGTACAGGTCCGACAGCGCGACCGTGGTGTAGGCGTGGCCGTTGAACCAGGTCGTCGAACCACCCGCGACGACCGCGTTGAATGGCGTCATGCTCCAGTTGACGCCCAACTCCGCAGTCGTGGCATGCGCCGCGTCGGCCGCATCCGCGATTCGCACCGTGTTCAATATGCCGTGCACGGCCCACGTGCGATTCGGGGTCCACGAGCCAGCCATGCCCGCGATTCGCGTACTGCTCGCACGAAACGCGCTGCCGCCCGCGAGATTCTGACCCAGAAACGACGCATAACCGAGTGCCGTGTTGAACGCATAGGCCTTGTTGCGTGTGTCGCTGTACACGGCGGACAATTTCAACGGTCCCGATGCGTAGAAAACATCGGTGCCGAAGTAGCGTCCCTGCCCCGTCGACGCATCCGCGAAGCCGTACATCACGTGCGCGGACATGCCGTACCAGACGGGGCTCGCGTACCTGATCGTATTGCTGAGCGGGGTGACCGCGGCATTGTCGATATTTCCGGGATGATAGGCGAGATAGTTGTATTGAACCGCTCCATTCGCGTTCGGCGTAAACACCTCGTTGGTCAGGTCCCACTGCCGCCCCATGGTAACGGACCCGTAGCGCTCATTCGACAAACCAATCCACGCCATTCGACTGAACAGCACGCCTGCCGTTGCGAAACTGCCGGTATTCGAGAAATAGCCGTTTTCGAGCCGGAAAATCGCGCTGGTGCCGCCTCCCAGGACTTCGCTTCCCTTGAAACCGAACTGGTCCGGGACGGCTATCGGCCCCATCACCACTGCATGGCCGCCCTTCGTGTTGGTCACATACCCCATGCTTTCGTCGATGCTGCCGTAAAGCGTATAGCTCGATTGTGCATTTGCATCCGCGCATGCGGACGCCAGCACGCTCGCAATCACGAGCGTGCCTGCTTTATGTAGGCTCATTGTTGTGTGGTATGGAAGAGGCCGTCGCTTCTTGACCCCGTGTCACGACGGCCGTGAAGGGCCGACTAGGGCTTCAGTGCAAGGAGCGTTTCTGCCCACATCGGGTGATGAATGTTGCTGCCTTCAAACGGTGGGAATTTTTCGAAATCCGCGCGCATCTCGTGTCTGACTGGCGAATTCATCGCGCGCGTGATCGCTTCGGCGCTGTCGAACATCAGCTTGTTGCGCTGCATGTAGTGCACCCGCTTCCACGGCATCGCATCGACCCAATCGACCCGCGTGAAGATCTCGATTTCGCGCACGCCGTCAAAGAATTTCATGATCTGCGGATGATGCGACAGATAGTACGCAAGCCATTCGTCGAAATTCTCGGCGCGGCCCGGATAGTGAACGAGAAACTGGCAAGGCAACGCCCCTTGCGGCACCTGCGCTTGCGAATCCAGCACCGGAAAAGGCCGCCGCGCCATGACCTGCTGTTCGACCGCACATGTCGCGAGGCTCGGGTAATCGTCCCTCGCGAGTTGCTGCAGATGTCCGTCGGCGGCAATCGCCGATTCCAGATCCGCAAGCCGTTCGAAGTCGAGCTGCACGGCGAAGATCGGCGATGGACCGTCGTCCGTGTAATAGTCATTCGCCGCGGATGGCGTGTACAGGCGCGCGCGGCTCAATGCAGGCGTATTTTCCACGCACGCGCGGATATGGCGCCGATCCTCGTCGCTGATACGCGCACTTGGGTCGGGATGCTGGAAGGTGACGAGATAGGAGAATTGCATGTTCGGTCCGAGTGGTTCGATCGAATGAGGTGGCGGCGCGGTCGGGCAATTCACTTCACAGTTCGAGCAAAATCCTTTGCACGGTGTCGCGATCCACCTGGGTGCGATCACGCGGGGCCGCATCGCTCACGCCGAAGCTCGCGAGTATCAGCATCAGTGCGATGCGCAACTTCTGCGCGGAGAGATCGCCACCCGCGACTATTCCGTCGGCGGCGAGGAAACGCTGCTTCGGCACCGTGCCGCGCGGCGCGCGCGTGGCCTGCACCACCACCACACCAGCCGCGACGGCGTTGCACAACGCCTCGCGCTCCCCGGACGCGGGACGCCCAGGCGCAAGCCCCGCGGAGACGATGCCGCGCGCACCCGCCGCGACAAACGCTTCGATCGCCGCGCCGTCGGCACCCGCATACGACATGGCAATGTCGACCCGCGGCAACGCGGTCGACGCGGCTGCATCCAGTACCGATGCGAAACGCGGGCTCTGCCGCGACGGCCCCGCATCACGAAACACGCGACGCCGCCAGACCACGCCGGCGTCCGCATCGATCCTGCCGAGTGGTCCATACGGCGCGGCCTCGAATGCCGCGAGTTCGAAGCTCGCCGCCTTGGTCACGTCACGCGCGGCGAAGAAAAGGCCGCCCATGGCAACGAGCACGCCCGCACCGCGCGACTCCGGCGCGGCGGCCACGGCAACCGCGCCGCGCAGATTCGCCGCGGCGTCGCTGCCATCCGTGTTTGCGGGGCGCTGTGCGCCCGTCAGCACCACGGGTTGTTCGAGTTCCAGCACAAGGCCGAGAAACCACGCGGTCTCCTCGAGCGTCGCCGTACCGTGCGTGATCACGAAACCCGTCAACGCGGGATCGCTTGCAGCGGTGTCGCGGATCAGCGTGGCAAGCTCCAGCCAATCGCGCGGACCGATGGACACGCTCCCCAAGCTGCGAAACGGCACGGGCACGATCTCGACATGCGGGACCAGCTCGCCCAGGCGTTGCAGCAGATCGTCGATCGGATGGATCACGCCGCTGTCGGCGTATTCGATCCAGTCGAAGCGATGACGCCCATGCATTGCAAACGTCCCGCCGGTGCCGATCACGGCGATGCGGGGACGCTTTGCAGACACAGCTTGCTCGCCGACGAGTGTGGACACCGTGGGAGCAATCGGCTCTTTCACGTCAGCACCGTTCATGCCTGCACTCTCACGAAAAGCACATCGGCCTCGACCCTGGTCTCATGACGCCGGGTGTCGCGCGACACAGGCGCGGCAAGCGCACAGCCCGTTCGCACATCGACCAGACCGGCATGCAGCGGGCATTCCACTTCATGCCCCTCGAAATCGCCATCGCTGAGCAAAGCCGCGCCGTGCGTGCAGATGTCGTCAAGCGCGTGAATCTCATCGTCGACACGGAATAGTCCGATCTTGACGCCCTCGATCTCGATGCCACGGCACGCGCGCGCGCCGAACACCTCGTCAAGCGATCCGATTGCAAACCAGCCGTCGTCGCCGCGCACGTACTCGCGTGCGTCGGCGGAATTTATCTGGATCACCGCGTTCATAGCGCCACCCGTTGCTGGAGACTGACAGGTTCGTGCATCTTCACCGCGCCGATCAGGTCGGTGAGTTTTGCCACGCCGTGCCGCTTGCACCACTCTGTCAGATCGTCGATCAAGCGCGGCATCGCCGTGGGCGAAACGAAGTTCGCGGTGCCGACCTGCACCGCGCTGCAACCCGCGAGAAGAAACTCGAGCGCGTCCGCGGCCGTGGCAATGCCGCCGCATCCGATGACGGGAATCTTGACGGCCTGCACGCATTGATAGGCGATCCGCAGCATGATCGGTTTAGTGGCAGCGCCCGTGAGGCCGCCCATGCCGTTCGCCACACGCGGGCGGAATGTCTCGACATCGATCGCCATTGCAAGAATCGCGTTGCTCACCACGAGCGCATCCGCACCCGCTTCTTCAGCAGCCAGCGCGACCTCGACGACGTTGCCCGCATTGGGCGTCATCTTGGGCCAGACAGGCAGCGAGGTCGCGGACTTCATCGCCTTGACCACTTGCCAGGTGGCTTCCGGATCCATGCCGAACGCCTGACCGTTCTTCTTCAGGTTGGGACAGGAGACATTCGCTTCGATCGCCGCGACGCCTGGCACGCTGATTTTTTCCGCGAGCCTGCCGAACTCCTCGATCGTGTTGGCCGAAATGCTCGCGACGAGCGGCGGAAAGTAGCGCCGGTAGTAGGGCACGGTCTGTTCGACATAGTAGTCGCTGCCCTTGCTCGGGATGCCGATCGAAAAGAGCGTGGCGTCGCGAAACTCGGCGACACGCGGAGGCGGCACGCCTTCGCGCAAGTCATGAGTAATCGTCTTGGTGACGATTGCGCCGAGACAGTTGAGGTCGAATATCTGCGACGTGCCTTCGGCGAAAGTACCCGAGGCCGGCATCACCGGATTCGCGAGCTTGAGCGAACCAATATTGACGCTGAGATCTACCATGATGTCGTTTCCTGAAGATCGAAGACCGGGCCTTCCCAGCACACACGGCGGTAACTGAGCTCTTGTGAACCCGCCTCCTTCCGAAAAGGCCGCACGCATGCGTAGCACGCTCCGTAACCGCAGCCCATGCGCTGTTCGAGCGCGACCTGGCCACGGATGCCTAACTGCGCGACCACGCGTTGCAACATGACGAGCAGGCGGTTCGACCCGCACGTGCTGACGAATGTGATGCGCCGTTGCTCGTGCACTTCCCGGATCAGGCTCTCGACCTGGACCACGTCGCTGGTCTGCTCGTCATCGGTGACAGTGATCACATCGGCGCCCACGGCTTTCAGATAATCGGCCGACATCATCAACGCCTCGCTGCGCGCGCTGAGGACTGCGGTGACATGCGCACCCGCCGCGATCGCCTGCTGCGCGAGCGGCGCCATCGTCGCGAGGCCGACGCCGCGGCCAAGCAGCAGGACGTGTGCCGGTTCCGTCGATGTGGGCAGCGCAAAGCCGTTTCCGAGCGGGCCCAGCGCGTCGAGCGTATCGCCCGGCCGAAGTTGAGCCAGGCCACGTGTTCCCGCACCCTGTACCTTGTAGAGAAATTCGATGCGGCTGTCTTCCGCGGCCACGCAGTAGATGCTCATCGGCCGGCGAAGATAAGGCGTGTCGTCGTGCGAAGCCGGACACGCGAGATGAAAGAACTGCCCGGCGCGTGCCGTCAGCGCGAGCTCAGGCGCCGTGAGTACGAGATGCTTGTACTCCGCGTTGAGCCATGCGTTCGAGCGCACGTGGCACTGGTTCTCCGCGATCGTCGGCGTACTCTGGCAGGTGTGGGCGACATCCGCGTGCGCGCGATCCGGACACAATGTAATCACGCGCGCGGTGGCGGGATCGGTGGCCGTGTCGCTTCGCGACGCATTCGGCTCTGCAGAAAATGTGTTCATAAGAATTCCATCCATCAAACGGTTCGGGTCGTTTCGCTGGGTCCGGACTTGCGCAATGCGGTCAACGAAGCGAAATCGCTTGCCAGCGGCGACATCCGGTCGTCGGGCTCCATCATATGAAGCTGCGTGAAGCGCATTTCACTGATCAGCCACGTGCCGGAGGGCGTACGCTCATACTTCTCTTCGGTGACCGCCCCAAGCAGTACCGCGCGCGCATCGTCATCACGCAGCGCGAGTTGCCAGAGCCGCCAGTTGCCAGTCGCGTGCATGGCCTCGGTCACTTCGAGTGCTTCACTCACGTAGTAATGCATCGCGAAGCGCCACGGCGAACGCTGAAACCATTCGCACAGAGCGGCGCGTCCGACGAGGTCGTTGCCGAATCCCGCGCCGCCGGTCCACACCGCGCGCTCCGTGAAGCACATGGCCTGCTGCAACGCGATTTCGTGCATCACGGGTTGCGGCTGCCGTTGATAGTCGCTCGTGTATTTCTGATCGGCGAGCGCGGCGTAGCGTGCCTTCAGCGAGCGGATCGCGTCGATTGCTTCGAGCCGGGCGACGCGCGCCTCCAGCGACTGTATCGGCGAGTTGCGTTCCGTCATCACGCCAGCTCCTTCAAGGGAACCGACGTGTCGGCCAATCGGCCCGTTTCGATGCGCCTGCGCGCGCTGACGAGACGTTCCAGATGCCGCCGCTCACGGCTCTGGTTGACCGTCACGCCCGCGGCCACGCAACCGTCGCGCAGTGAAATCACCGTCGCGTCCGCCGATGAAAGCGAGCCGCGCACGACGATTTCATCGCCGGGTTCGTGCACGCCCGTCACCTGGATTGCGTGGCCGAGTTGATCCGTCCACATCCATTGAATCTCTGCATACGGTTCCATTCGCCCGGTGATGATCCCGGCTACGGCGCGCGCCTGATTCTCGGCGTTGCGCCACGTTTCCTGCCTGACGTGGCGACTGGATACGCTGTCCAATCCGCAGGCCGCGTCTCCGGCGGCGTAAAGCCAGGGCGCCGAGGGGCTGCGGCAGAACTCATCGACGAGGACACCGCGTTCGTCTGAGAGTCCCGTGCCGCGCAAGAATGCGGGATTGCAGTCGACGCCGATCGCGACCAGCACGCAGTCGGCATCGATGGTCACCGGCGCGCCGTCTTGCAACGCGTCGATGCGCAACGCGAACGCATCGCGGTCCGCCCCGCCCGCGCGCACGATGTCCGTGACATTGACCCGCGTTCGCACATCGACGCCCTTCGCGGCATGTTCCTGTGCAAGCCATCCAGCCACCTGCGGCGGCAGACAGCGCCCCATGATGCCGTCGCCGGCCTCCAGCACCGTCACCGGCACGCCAAGACTGATCGCGCTCGAAGCCACTTCCATCCCGATGACGCCCGCGCCGATGATTGCAAGCTTGCGGCAGCCTTCCAGCGATGTGCGCAACGCGAGGCAATCGTCCAGCGTGCGCAGCGTATGCACACCTTCGACGGGCTGCGTGGGGAAACGCGGACGCCTCGCCATGCCGCCCGTCGCGACGACCAGCAGATCGAAGTCCACGGTGGCGCCGTTGTCCAGATGCAGGCGCCGTGAATCGACGTCTAGTCTCCGCGCACTCGCGCACACACGCTCAATGCCGGCTCCCGTTAGCGACTCGCTGGTCCAGTAGTCAGGCGAGGTCAGCACGAGGCTCTCTTGCGTCTTCGTACCCAGCAGCAGTTCCTTCGACAACGCGGGACGCTCATACGGTGCATGCGGTTCATCGCCGATCAGCGTGACTCGCCCGGCATGGCCCAGGGCTTTCAGATGCTGGGCGACACGTCCGCCGGCATGACCCGCGCCGACAATCGCGACATGTGGCGAGCTCATTGTTGCGGCTCCTTGTTTGCTTCGGCGTTGCACGTCACGCGATACAGCACGCAGCCTGGTGAGATGCAACGATAGCGGCGCGCTTCGCGCGGCGGGATCAGGATGGCCTCGCCCGCCGAGAGGACGTAGTGCTCATCCGCCGCGACGATGTCGACGCGCCCTTCCAGCACTGCGGCGAGTTCTTCGCCAAGAAGGCCCGCATCAAATTCGACGAGTTCGTCGCGTTGCATGCGTTGGGTCGACGCTGAAAGCGCCGCGCCGTCGGCAACATTTCGCACGATCGGCAACTGAGCCGCCGCGCCTTCATGGGGAACGGCCGGAAGCAGCGTGCAATGCACGGCGCCGGCGTTCGACAGAATCGCTTCGCTCACGATGCGTTCTCCCGACCGGCCAGCGGGTAATAGGGAGCCTCGTCGCCGCCGCGATATTCGGCACGCGGCGGCGTCACCACGTTCAGACGCATGCTCATGCCCGCGCCTTCGTAGGTGTTGACGCCGTAGTGGCTCAAGCCGGCGGGAATGATCATCCCCTCGCCCGTGTTCAGGCGCCGCTCGATCTCCGCGCCGTTGTCGTGCACCTCGAAAATCGAACAGCCGCCTTTGATCTGCAGCGACGCCTCTTCTCCGTGGCTATGCGCATTCGCGGGCAGGCCGTGGCCCGCCGTTTCAACGAACTTGATGACCGCGACGCTCATCGTCTCGCCGATCATCGTCTTCATATAGAGGCCGTCGGCGACAACCTCCTTGAGTGCGTGGTCAACACCAAAAATGCGGCACTTGGGCATGATCTGATCCTTTACTGGCCGAGCGTGTGAGCGTCAGATGGCGGGGCGCATCGAAAACGTTTCGTCCGCCACGAAGCGGAAGGGATCGTATCCGTCGATCACGAAAGGCTGCTGGTAGAACTCGATAGCGGGCGCGACTTCGGCCAGCGACAGCAGCAGACACATCAGTGTCTTCGCGTCTTCGGGCAGCTTGTCCAGTTCGAACTGGTTAAGCCATGCCACGATGTCGTCGACCCTGGCGAGCATCGCGTCCTTGAATTCGACGATGGCCGGCATGCCCGCCGTATGGCGCCGCGTCGTCCGTTCGGTTTCGCTCGGCAACGCCCACACGTCGACAAAGCGGTTCAACTCCTCGAAGGCGGCAGGCAGCGGCGCGCGTGACGACGCGTCCTGCGTGAAATCCGCGCGCTTCGTGACGACGATGACTTTCTGTTCCATGACGTTTACTCCGCAGTGGCTTCGGCTTGCGCCAACAGGCGCTCGATGACGTGATAGCTGTGCCGCACCAGCAGCTCGTTGTCCTGCAGCACCATGAATTTCTTCACGCCGGTTTCCGCCGCCCGTTGCGTACGTTCGAGCGTGCTGAGGTCTTCGAGCAGCACGTCGCGCAACGCCACCTTCATGTACTCGAGGAAGAATCGGCCACCTGGCGTCGTCATTTCCGGGTAATACACGCGCGCTTCGAAAAGCGTCTTGTTATGCGCGATCGGACGGAAGTTGTAGGCCTGGCAGTAGTTGGGACGCAGCGACAGATAGAAGTCCGGAAACATCACGTTGATGTCGAACAGCCAGTTCTCGCTCTTCGTCCAGTTGACACCCTTGGGCAACGCGTCGAGCGGAAACTCATGACGCGCGCTGCCAATGCCCGCGCGCAATGCCGCCGCGGCGATTGGGCGTTTCGAACCGGCGTCGGACAATGCTTCGGCCGCGGCCGCGCCGCCCGATGTCACCGCTTTCGGGTTTCCATAGACCGACTTCTGGTTGCCCGCCAGCGACAAACGTCGATGGAACTCGCCGCACAGCGCGTCGAGCGGCGGCATGCTGCCGCCCGCGCTACTGTCGATGGCGTCGGCGATCGAATTGCCGTGCACATACGCGACGTGATACGCCTCCTGGAACGCGTCGAGCGCGAGCTTCCAGTTGCAGTCGACCACCGTTTCCCACGCGAAGCCCACCTTCAGCTTGTCGAACGGATAGCCTTCGACCTCGCCGTACATCGGCCTGAGAAAGTCGGCGAGCGAGAGCCTGGGCTGCGGGTCCATGTTGACGAAGATGAATCCTTGCCATACGTCGCACGCGACGCGCGTCAGTGCGTAATCTTTGAAGTCGAGCCCGAAAAAACATTGCTCGTCCGGCACGCCCGTCAAATTGCCGTCCAGGTCGTACGCCCAGCCGTGGAACTTGCAGAAGAATTTGCGCGTATGTCCGGTCTTGTCGTACGCAATCTGATTCAGCCGGTGCGAGCAGACGTTGTGCATTGCGCGAATCTCACCGCGCTTGTTGCGCACGACGATGATCTCCGTGTCGCACGCGTCGAGCTTCTTGACGAAGTAATCGCCCGCCTCGGGGATTTCCTCCACGCGGCCGACCTGCAACCAGGTCTTCTTGAAGATGTGCGCCTTTTCGCGCTCGTAGTACCCGGGAGAAATATAGGGCTCGACGGGAATCAGTCCAGCGCCTAGTTCCGCGTAGCGCGCGGTCAACGTGCCCTCCGGGGCGGGAATCGCATTCATGAACGGCGTCCTTCGTGAGGTGAGTGCTGAATCGCTGAATAATGAATATCATTCTGTTTTCAACGAAAAATGCTGTCAAGCTCTTTGTGAAAACTTTTTGAAGCGGCGTCGCTGACGAGACATCCGGCGCGCAGGCGATTGTTAGAATGGCGGGTCAATCAGTTGAATCACCTACCGAGGGAGGCGCGGTGCCGCAGGTAAAAAAAGCAGGAATTCGCGAGGCAATTCTGGCGTCGGCCTTCGCGGCATTCAGCCGCAAGGGCTATTCGGCGACCACCATGACCGAGATCGCGCGCGAGGCGGGTACTACCGTGGCGAACCTGTATGTGTACTTCGATTCGAAACTGATCATCCTGTATGAGATCTATCAGCCGTGGCTGACGCGGCAACTGCACGCCCTGCGCACCGAGGTGATGCTGCTGTCGAATCCGCGCAGCAAGATTCGCCGTATCATCAGTGGAATCTGGGCGGATATTCCGGCAGCCGATCATGCTTTTGCCAACTCGCTCATCGACGCGCTGGCGACCGCGCCCCCGGACCTGCGCAAGCCGGTCAATCTGCTGCAACCTGTCGAGGCGTTCGTCACACAGCTTTTGCTCGACTCGCTTCCGCGGGAACGGGCGAGCGTGGTCCACGGCGATTTGCTGTCCCACCTCATCTGGATGGCGTTCGATGGCTTCGTCATCAATCACCGGATCGGCGACGATCGCGACATCGACCAGATCTCGGCCATGATGGCCGACCTGCTGCTAGGCGAGCAGGAACCGGAAGCGCACTAGCGGTTCATCCGCAACGAAGCGGAATTTTGAAAACTTTGACAGCACGCAAAAAAGAATGTCATTCTGTATTTAGGCTGCTGATTTCAGCGGCCGGACTCCCTGATCCTCGGGTTGTTCAAGGCGTGAGACCTCGCTGCGGCGCACACTGAATCAGCGCTGGAGCGCGGGCCGAACCTGCCGGACAATCGGATGGCCGGGCAATCAATGGCGTTTACTATTTGCCTGAGGTGCTGGCATGGCCGCAATCTCCGAAAGCGCGCAATTACGTTCATTCAACCCGCCGTCCAGAACCACGTATCTGGTCCTGGTTCTGTGTTTCCTGACGATCGTCGCCGAGGGCTACGACATCGGCGTGATGGGAACGATCGTCCCGTCCCTGCTGAGCGACCCGGTCTGGAAGCTCACCCCGATGGAAATCGGCGCCATGGGTAGTGCCGCCCTCTTCGGTACCTTGTTCGGGTCGTATTTCATCAGCGTGATCAGCGACCTGGTGGGCAGAAAACTGCTGCTGATCAGTTGTGTCGCCCTCTTCTCATTGTCGATGCTCGGCGCAGCGTGGGCACCGACGCCGTTCGTGTTCTCCGTCAGCCGCTTCATCGGCGGGCTCGGCCTTGGCGGAGTCATTTCGGCGGCGGCGGCACTGACCGTCGAATATTCGCCGTCCGACAAGCGCAATCTGAATTTCGCGCTGATGTACTCGGGCTACTCGCTCGGCGCGCTGCTATCCGCGGTCATCGGTATTTTCTTTGTGCAATCCCACGGATGGCGCTTCGTCGTTGCGCTCGGGGCAAGTCCGCTGTTAGCGGTTCCTCTTCTCGTGTGGCTTCTGCCTGAATCACTCGACTTTCTGCTTGCGAAGGGCCGAGAAACTCAGGCGAAGACTTTGGCCCAACGCCTGGGCATCGATTCATCCGTGTTTCAGCGCGCAAGCCGCGGCGCGGCACCGGAACCCTCGCTTGGCGCCGTGTTCCGCGAAGTGTTCTCGCCGCAGAATTTCTGGGCAACGATTTGCCTGTGGGTAGCTCAGGTCGCCGCCGTGCTGGTGATCTACGGCCTGGGTACGTGGCTGCCGCAACTCATGCGCAAGCTCGGTTACGACCTCGGTTCGAGTCTGTCGTTTCTCGCGGTATTCATGCTGTCGTCCGCGTTGGGCGGCATCCTCATCGGTCAGATCAGCGACCGGCTGGGCGCGCGCAAGACCATCGTTGCGGGCTATATCATTGGCGCGCTCGCGGTGTGCGGCCTCACCCTCAAGGGAAGCCTTGTCTTCAACTATGCGCTCGTCGCACTCGCCGGCTTCGGCAGCATTGGCGTCGCAATGGTTCAGTTGGGCTTCATCGCCAACTTCTACCGCGCCCATGCGCGCGCGAGCGCGACCGGCTGGGCCGTTGGCATCGGACGTTTCGGCGCGATGAGCGGTCCGATGGTGGGCGCCTATCTCGCCGCGCACAACGTCGAAGTCCAATGGAATTTCTATGCGTTTGCCGCCTCCGCACTAGTTGCCGCACTGGCCATCGCTTTGACCGGCGACCCGCACTCACGCATGGCACGGCTCGACTCGTCGAGTGTTTCGCTGGAAGGTTGAAAAGATTTGCCGCGCACGCGCGGATCGCGCGGCACGCTTTTCACAAAACACACCATGGAGACAAAACAATGAGCCTCGGCTTTGGCACCTTGGCCCGGATCGGTCATCTCTATCCGTCTGGCGGACTCTGCGACTTCGAGGTTCAGTTGATGGCGCCCGAGGGCGTGCAGTTCGTGACAACGCGCTTGCCGTTCCGCGATACGTCGCTCGAATCCGACACGAACATCATCGACAACCTTGAATACCATGCGGGCCTGCTCGCCGACGCGAAAGTCGATCTGATCGCGTTGAATTGCACGGCGGCTGGTGTGGTGAATGGCTCCGAGACAATCAGGCGGCGCATTACGGACGCGACGGGCATTGCCGCTGTCACGACCATCGATGCGGTTCTCGCCGCTTTGGACGCCCTGTCGGCCTCGAGAATTGCGCTGCTGACACCCTATCGGCAAGAGGTCGTGTTGAAGGAGATAGGCTTTCTGCGCGGACAGGGGATCGATGTCGTCGGCCATGCAAGCCTGCCATGCCAGACGCCTTGGGAACAGGCGGCGATCACGCCGCAATCGTGGCTCGATCTAGCGGCAGGCATTGCAGGTAGCTTCGACGCCTTATTGATAAGTTGTGCGGGCATTCACGTCAGCCCGGTGATCGAGACGCTTGAAATCGAGGTCGGGGTCCCCGTCGTCACGAGCAATGCCGCTCTGCTTTGGCATTGCCTGTGCAGGTTCGGAATTGTCGAGCGGCCCACCCGCTACGGCTCACTTCTCGCGAAGGCCCTCGCGCACGAACAGGTTCCTCCCGATGCGCGTGCCAAGACCTTGCAAGAAGTATCGCCGCTGCGGTAACGCGCGCTTAACCGGCCGAAGCCGGCGACTCGACGCGCATCAGACCGGCTTGCCTTCGCTGCTGGCCCAGTTGCGCATCAGCGTATTGCTCGGCAAGCTTTCTTCGATCAACTTCTTTGCGGTCAGGATTCCGGTATTCGGCAAACCGGTTGGATCGAGCACGCCGACCTGCACCAGCTCCGACGCTTGATCCAATAGACCTGCTCGGTGTAAAGCTTGTTGTTGGCGTTCACAATTGATGCTAGCCGTGTTCACAGGAGCGCTAGCAAGTTCAGTAACGCTGCTAGCGTAACCAAGTTCGAGGCTGACGTACGACACGGCCTCCCGCAGAAAAATGCTACCAGGCCAGCCGCGCTGAGTCCAGGCCGACAGTCTGAACACTATGTTCCTGCGCGACTGCCGCCTCGTCCGGTCGCAGTGATTCGACCAAGAGACCGTTGGCAATGACGTCTGACGGCTTGCCCGTGGCCTCAGGCCCCGTTCACTGCATCCTTGAACGCCTTGCCCGCGGTGAACTTGACTGTCTTTGCGGCCGGGATCTGGATCTCGGCGCCGGTCGCCCGGTTGCGGCCGACCCGTGCGGCACGCGCGCCGGTCGAAAACGAACCAAAGCCGATCAACTGCACCGTCTTTCCCTTAGTCAGTTCACCGGTGATGGCCGCGATCACCGCGTCAATCGCCTCACCGGTGTTCCCGAAACGCAATTTTCGCGTTCCCGCACACTTTGTTGCGCGCCGATACAAAAAAAAGAGGAAGTTGACAAACTATCTTAAGATATATATCTTAAGACACATCTTAAGACACAAGCGGGAGTACCAAGATGCGTCATCAACACCGTTTTTCGCGTCCGCGCACAGCGGACGACACTTTCTCCACCGGCCACCAACGCGGCGCACTTCATGCGTTCTGGCACGCCTTTGCCCATCACCACGACTATCGCGGCGAGCGCGGCGGCGAAGCACGCGGTGACGGCTTCGAACGCCGTCGCGGCGAACGCGGCCGCAGCGACCGCGACGAATTCCGTGGCGACCTGCGCGGCGGCCATGGCCGTCACGGCTTCGACCGCTTCTCGCTGCACGCGCTGTGGCACGCCATCGGCCGTCATCACGAGCATCGCGGCGGCGGGCGTGGCGGGCGCTTCGGCGGCGGCCCGGGCGGCTTCGGCGGCGACGGCGACGGTTTTCCGCGCGGCCGCAAATTCAGTTCCGACGACCTGCAACTGCTGCTCCTGTCGATGATCGGCACGCAGCCGAGCCACGGCTACGAACTGATCAAGGCGCTCGAAACGCGCTCGAACGGCTTTTACAGCCCGAGCCCGGGCATGGTCTATCCGGCGCTCACATATCTGGAAGAACTCGGCTACGTGACCGTGCAACTCGAAGGCAACCGCAAGCGGTACGAACTGTCGGAAACGGGCCGCGAATATCTGGCCGCCAACCGCGACCGCGTCGAATTGATGCTGGCCAAGCTGAGCCATATCGCCCGCAAGATGGATTCGGTGCGCCGCGCGTTTGCAGGCGAAGAGCCGGCCGACATCAGCGAAGGCGGCTGGCTGCCCGAGCTGAACGAAGCGCGCCGCGCGCTGAAGCATGCGTTGCTGCGCCGTGACAATGCGCCGGCGGCGCAACAGCGCCGCATCGCTGAAATTCTGATGCGCGCGGCGAAAGAAATCGAAAGCGAAGTCAAACCGGACAACAGCGAAAACGGCAACGGCGGCGAAGCGGCCCGTTGAAATCGTGCCGCCCGTTCCCCGCGTGCGCTTGCGCGCCGGGAGCGCCGCCCGCGCGTGAGCGCGCGCCCATCGAACCAACCGCAACCATCTTGCATGGGACCGGAGCAAGGCGCTCAAGCGCCAACCTCTGGTCGACAGGAGCACCACTCTTATGCCGACTAAAGACCACCAAGCCGACAATCAAACCGACCTCGCAGTCCACCGCGTACGCCATCCGCTGAAGTTCCGTCTGCTGCAAGTCAAGCAGGTGCGCGCGCTGACCCCGCATCTGATCCGCGTCACATTCACGGGCGAAGATCTGCACGACTTCGTCTCCGCTTCGTTCGACGACCACCTCAAGGTGTTCTTCCCGGAACCCGGCGCGGACAAGCCGGTGCTGCCTGAAGCGGGCCCCGACGGTCCGGTGTTTCCCGCCGGCCAGCCACGTCCGATCGCGCGCGATTTCACGCCGCGCCGCTTCGATCGCGAGGCGGGCGAACTCGACATCGAGTTTGCAATGCACGAAGCGGGCCCCGCGGCGACGTGGGCGGCGCAAGCCAAAGTGGGCCAGTATCTCGGTATCGGCGGCCCGCGCGGTTCGCTCGTGATACCTAAGGATTTCGACTGGCATCTGCTGATCGGCGACGATACCGCGTTGCCCGCCATCGCTCGGCGTCTCGAAGAGCTGCCGGCCGGCAAGCGCGTCGCGGCCGTGATCGAAGTGGCCGATCCGTCGGCGCAGATCGAATTCACGACGCAGGCCGAGTTGCATCTCGTGTGGCGCTATCGCAGCGAAGCGGGTGTGCGCGGCGAGGCCTTGCTGCAGGCCGTGCGCGACACCTACCTGCCCGAAAACGGCGAAGGCTATGTCTGGGCAGCCGGCGAAGCCGCGACGATGCGCGCAGTGCGCTATCACCTGTGCACGGAACGCGGCGTCGACAAATCACGCATTCGCGCGGCCAGCTACTGGAAACAGGGCGCCGAAGCGGTGCACGAAACGCTCGACGATTGAGTGTCGGCCGTCCGCGGGATCACATGCGTCTTGAGGCGCGTGCGATCCGGCGGCGGCGCGAGTCGCGCGAGCACTGTGCTTCCAAAAACAACAACAAGGAATCGATCGATGTACTCAATAAGCGCAAAGCACGAACGCCGCCTGCTGTGGCTGCTCGCGCTGACGCAGTTCACCATCATCATGGACTTCATGGTGATGATGCCGCTCGGCCCGCAGATCATGCACGCGTTCGCGATCACGCCGGCTGCATTCGCGACGGCCGTGTCGGCGTATTCGTGGTGCTCGGGACTGTCGGGACTGTTCGCGGCGACCTATATCGACCGCTTCGACCGGCGCCGTCTGCTGCTGACCATGTATGCGCTGTTCGCGCTGTCGAACCTGGCGTGCGCGCTGGCGAGCAGCTTTCCGCTGCTGCTGGCCGCACGCGCGTTCGCGGGCATCACGGGCGGCGTGCTGGGCTCGGTGATCATGGCGATCGTCGGCGACGTGATCCCGGTTCAGCGCCGCGGCGCCGCCACCGGCACGATCATGACCGCCTTTTCCCTCGCGGCGATTGCGGGCGTGCCGGCCGGCGTGATGCTCGGCGCGCACTTCGGCTGGGCCGCGCCGTTCTTCCTGCTGGTGGCGCTGTCGCTGCTCGTGTGGACGGCGGGACGGCAACTGGTGCCATCGCTGGCGGAGCATTTGAGCCGCCGTCAGCCGCCGCTCGCGGAAGTGCTGCCGGATTTGTGGCGGCTCCTGAGCAACCCGCGGCATCTGAATGCGTTTGCGCTGACCTTCATGATGATGGTCGCGCACATGCTGGTGATTCCGTTCATTTCGCCGGTGCTGGTCGTCAATCACGGCGTGGCGCCCGAGCAATTGTCATGGCTCTATATGGCCGGTGGCGCAGCGACGTTCTTCACTTCGCGCCGGGTGGGCGAACTCGCGGATCGTTACGGCACGCGGCGCGTGTTCCGGATCGCGGCGGTACTCGCGTTTTTGCCGGTGCTGTTCGTCACGCATCTGCCGAATCTGCCGTTTTACGCGCTGGTGATGTTTTTCCCAGTTTTCATGGTGCTGATGTCCGGGCGCATGGTGCCCATGCAGGCACTGCTGACCACCGTGCCCGAGCCT
This sequence comes from Paraburkholderia sp. RL18-101-BIB-B, assembly GCF_046026985.1. NCBI lineage: Bacteria > Pseudomonadati > Pseudomonadota > Betaproteobacteria > Burkholderiales > Burkholderiaceae > Paraburkholderia > Paraburkholderia sp. RL18-101-BIB-B. The sequence continues at coordinate 198,755 of NZ_JARESV010000010.1, read as the reverse complement.
GCCCGGCGCGGCGCTTTTCTCAGCGCGAACAGCGCGCTCCAGGCATTGGGCACGGGATGCGGCGCATGGATCGGCGGCTTGATGCTCAGCAGTTCGCCGAGCGGCCAGATCATCGGTTACGGGACGGTCGGCTGGGCTTCGGTTGCGGTCGCGCTGGCCGGCGTGTTGTGGGTTTCCCGCGTACGCGGCGCGCAAGGCGATGCGCCGGCGCCTGGGATGTTGCATGCTGAAGCGGTCGGCGAAAGTTGATTGCGTGTCTCGCGCGGCGCTGTTGTGCAAGGCGCCGCGCGGAGATGCTTCAGTCTGTCAGGCCGGCATCGTTCAGTTGGCCGGCCCCACCACCACGAACTTGATGCCGCCTTCGGCCAGACGCAGCGCGGCCTCCTTCAGCGGCGCTTGCACACAGTGCCCTCCCCACTTTCACCCCTACTGCGCGCCCAACGCAGCCAGCGGATGCGCCTCGCTCTTCCACGGCGAGGCGAGAAAATGTTTGACGCGCTCGGGCCGCACCTCGGCGAGCGTGGCAGGTGCCCAGCGCGCCTTGCGATCCTTATCGATCAACTGGGCTCGCACGCCTTCACAGAAGTCACCCTCTTCGATCACGCGTTTGACGATACCCAACTCCATGCGGAAGCACTCGGCCAAGCTCATCTGCCGCCCGCGCAAAAGCGCCTCACGCGTGACGTAAAGCATGGTGGGCGAATGGCTGGTCAGCGCATCGTAGATGGATTGCAACCACTGCTTCACCTCGCGCGGCGGCTCGCGCTCCAGGTCGTGCCGCACCGTCGCGACCATCCGCTCGACGCTCGAACGGCGGTCGAAATGCCGCAAGATCAGTTGCGTGAACGCGGCCAGCGGCGCGTGCGGAATGATGTTGCACGGCGGCTCGAACACGCCGCGCAAGGCGGCCATCAGATCGCCTTCGAGCGGCATGCGCTGCAGACGCTCTTCGAAACTGGCGAGCCATTCGGCCGGCACGCACAGATCGGCCAGCTGCAGGCGCAACGCATCGGCACCGGACAAGGTCGCGCCGGTCAGCCCGACATATAGCTCGAGCTCCGCCGGCATCACGCTCAGAAAGCGCGTCGCGCCGACGTCCGGCAGAAAGCCGATGCGCGTCTCCGGCATGGCGATCTTGCTGCGCTCGGTCACGATGCGCAGCCGCGCCCCCTGGCCGAGCCCCATGCCGCCGCCCATCGCGATGCCGTCGAGCAACGCGACCACCGGCTTCGGAAAGGTGTGCAGCGCATAGTCGAGCCGGTATTCGTCGACGAAGAACGCGAGCCACCGGCTGTCGCCGTTCTTCGCGAGCCGCTGCACTTCGCGCACGTCCCCGCCCGCGCAGAAACCTTTGGCGCCCGCGCCTTTCAGCACGAGCGCGACGATGCCGTCGTCGGTGCGGCAATGCTCGACCAGCACGGCAAGCTCGCGCACCATCGCGTGCGAAAGCGCATTGAGCGCGGCGGGACGGTTCAGCGTGATGATCGCCACGCGATTCACCACGCGAAACAGGATCTCGCGTTCCGCTTCGAGGCTCGTTTCGGCTATGACGCTTTGCAATGCGCTCATCAACGCGTCTCCTGCTGCGAGGAATCCGCCTGCGCGGCCTGCGTCACCTGCCAGCGCGGCGTGCGCTTTTCGAGGAACGCATTGACGCCTTCGCGCTGATCGGCGCCGTCGAACAGATCGACAAAGCGCTCGCGCTCCAGCGCCAGCGCCGCCGCGCGTGGCACGCCGTTGCGCCCCTGATGAATCAGCGTCTTGCTGAAGCCGACCGCCTGCGGACTCAACGTAGCGACACGCGCCGCCATGGCCAGCGCGGCCTCGCGCGCCGCGCCCTTCTCCACCACTTCTTCGACCAGACCGATGCGCAACGCCGTCGCCGCATCGACGCGCTCGCCGGTCAGAATCATCCGCTTGGCCCAGCCTTCGCCGACCAGCCACGGCAGCGTCTGCGTGCCGCAACCACAGGGCAGCAAGCCGACTGCCGTCTCGGGCAACGCCAGCAACGCATGCTGTTCCGCGATGCGAATATCGCAAGCCAGCGCGCATTCGAGCCCGCCGCCCATCGCATATCCGTTGATCGCCGCGATCACCACCGGCCGCGCGTTCTGCAAGGTCTCGAACGCCGCGCCGAAACGCGCCGCCGCGGCGCGCGCGACTTCGCGGTTGCCGTCGGCGAACGTGTTCAGGTCTGCGCCCGCGCTGAAGAACTTGGGGCCGTCGCCGGTAATCACGATCGCCCGCACGCGCGCCTCGCCGTTCAGGCGCTCGACGGTCTGCTGCAATTGCAACAAGCCCTCGGGCGTGAACGCGTTGGCGGGCGGCCGCTTGAGGGTGAGTTGCGCGACGGCGCCGTCGTGCGCGTAGTCGAGTTCGATCATGCCGCGCCTCCGTCCTTGCCGTCCTGGCGATACAGCTTGATGACCGCGGAAAAATCGAGACGTCCCGCGCCTTTCGTGCTCATCGTCTGGTAAAGCTGTTGCGCGAGCGCGCCGAGATAGAGCGGTTGACGCGCGGTTTTAGCGGCGTCGGTGGCGAGTCCTAAGTCCTTGAGCATCAGATCCGTGCCGAAGCCGCCGGTATAACCACGCGTGGAGGGCGCCGTCTCGATCACGCCGGGCATCGGGTTATACGTGTCCGAACTCCAGCAGCGCCCGGTCGACGTATTGATGATGCCGCCCAGCACTTTCGCGTCGATGCCGAGCGCCTCGCCGAGCGACATGGCTTCGGCCACGCCCGCCATCGTAATGCCGAGCACGAGGTTGTTGCAGATCTTCGCGACCTGGCCCGTGCCGGTATCGCCGCAATGCACGATGTTCTTACCCATCGCCGAGAGTACCGGCTTGACCTGCTCATACGCGCTCGCGCTGCCGCCGACCATGAAGGTCAGCGTGCCGGCCGCCGCGCCGCCAGTGCCGCCGGACACAGGCGCGTCGACAAAAGTGTTGCCGTGTTGCTGCGCGAGTTCGGCGAATGATTTCACGCTCGCGGGATCGATCGTGCTCGAATCGATAATGGTCACGCCCTTCGCGATGCCGGCGAAGATGCCGTCGTCCGCGGTCAGCACGCTGCGCACATGGGCGGCGGCGGGCAGCATGGTGATCACGCATTCCGCGTCGGTCACCGCCGCTTTCGGCGAACCGGCCGCTTTCGCGCCCGCATCGACGAGCGCCTGCACGGCTTGCGCGTTGAGGTCGAACACGTTGACCGCGTGGCCCGCCTTGAGCAGGTTGTGCGCCATCGGCGCACCCATGTTGCCGAGTCCGATAAAGCCTATTTTCATGATCTCGTCTCCAGTCTTCAGAAGCCGCGTGACTCAGCGCAGGCTGATGGTCGTATTGACGCCGTCGTTGACGGTGTCGTCGTCGAACCAGCGGGCAGTGACGGTCTTGGTCTGCGTGTAGAACTGCACGACCTGTTTGCCATACGGGCCGAGATCGCCGAGTTTCGAGCCGCGCGAACCGGTGAAGCTGAAGAACGGCACCGGCACCGGAATCGGAATGTTGATGCCGACCTGACCGATATCGATCTCGCTCTGAAATTTGCGTGCCGCCGCGCCGCTCTGCGTGAAGAGGCCCACGCCGTTGCCGAACGGATTGCGGTTGACCAGCGCGATCGCGTCATCGAGCGTTGCCGCGTTCAGCACCACCAGCACCGGCCCGAAAATTTCCTGACGGTAGATTTCCATTTCAGTGGTGACGTCGCTAAAGACCGTCGGACCGATGAAGTTGCCTTGCTCGTAGCCCGGCACTTTTACGCCGCGACCGTCGAGCGCGAGCGTGGCGCCTTCTTTCACGCCGGTTTCGATCAGGCCGAGAATGCGCTGCTTTGCCGCGCGCGAAACCACCGGGCCGATGTCCGTGTTCGGTTCGTTGCCCGCGTTGACTTTCAGCGTCTTGGCCTTGGCGACCAGGTCAGGCAACCATTGCTGCGCCGCGCCCACCAGCACGACCACCGAGGTCGCCATGCAGCGCTGTCCCGCTGCACCGAATCCTGCGCCAGCCAGCGCGTTCAGCGTCTGCTCGCGGTTCGCATCGGGCAGCACCACGGCGTGGTTTTTCGCGCCCATCATCGATTGCACGCGCTTGCCGTGCTCGCTGCCGAGGCGGTACACGTGCGTGCCGACCGCCGTCGAACCGACGAACGAAATCGCCTTAACCAGTTCGTGCGTGCAGAGCGCGTCGACCACCTCCTTGCCGCCGTGCACCACGTTCAGCACGCCCTTCGGCACACCGGCTTCGAGCGCGAGTTCGACCAGTTGCATGGTCGAGAGCGGGTCCTGCTCGGAAGGCTTGAGCACGAACGTATTGCCGCACACGATTGCCATCGGGAACATCCACAGCGGGATCATCGCCGGGAAGTTGAACGGCGTGATGCCGGCGCACACGCCGATCGGTTGCCGCAGCGTGTACGTGTCAACGCCGCCCGCCACGTTCTCCGCGAATTCGCCCTGTTGCAAGGTGCCGATCGAACACGCATGCTCGACGACTTCGAGGCCGCGGAAGATATCGCCTTCGGCATCGGGAATCGTCTTGCCCTGTTCCGCGCTCAAGGTCTTCGCGATACGCGGCATATGCTCGCGAATCAGCGCCTGGTACTTCAGCATGATGCGCATGCGCGCACCGATCGGCGTGTCCTTCCAGGTCTTGAACGCGGCGTCGGCGGAACGGATGGCTTCGTTCACCTCATCGGCGGTGGCGAACGGGACGCGCGCCAGCACCTCTTGCGTGGCGGGATTGACGATGTCGCGCCATTCGCTGGTCTTCGATTCGACGAACTCGCCGTTGATCAGCAACTTGACGGTGGCAACGGCAGCAATTGCGCTCATGCTGAAACTCCTCTGCAGTGGCCGCGAGGCGGCCGGACAGTGACTGGGGACAAATAAAATTAACGCAGATCCGGGAAATCTTCTTCCCAATACTCATCAGGCAGGCGCGCGGGCTCGGCCTCGCGCTCCATTTCGCGGCGCCGCAATTCGACGCGGCGAATCTTGCCGGAAATGGTCTTGGGCAACTCGCTGAATTGCAGACGGCGAATCCGCTTGTACGGCGCGAGCTTTTCGCGCGAGAACGCGAACACGGCGCGCGCGAGTTCGGGGCCGGCTTCGTAACCCTGGCGCACGGTGACGAACGCCTTGGGCACCGACAGACGCAGCGCGTCGGCGCTCGGCACCACGGCGGCCTCGCCGATCGCCTCGTGTTCGATCAGCACGCTTTCGAGCTCGAACGGACTCAGGCGGTAATCGGACGATTTGAAGACGTCGTCGGCGCGGCCGACATAGACGTAGTAGCCGTCGTCACGGCGCAGCGCGACATCGGACGTGCGGTAGAAGCCGTTGCGCATGGCTTGCGCGGTAGCGTTGGCGTTGTTCGCGTAACCGGTCATCAAACCGAGCGGCCGTTCGGCCAGCGGCAGCGCGATTTCGCCTTCCGTGACGGGCTGGTCGTCGGCATCGATGAGCTCGATGGTGTAGCCCGGCAGCGGGCGCCCCATCGAACCGGGCACGACCGGTTGGCCCGGCGAGTTGCCGATCTGGCAGGTGGTCTCGGTCTGGCCGAAACCGTCGCGTATCGTGATGCCCCACGCGTGCTTCACGCGCTCGATGACCTCGGGATTCAGCGGCTCGCCGGCGCCGACAATCTCGCGCAGCTTGACCGGGTAGTCGGTGAGATGCTCCTGCACCAGCATGCGCCAGACGGTCGGCGGCGCGCACAGCGTGGTGATGTTGAAACGCACCAGCGCGTTCAGCGTGTCTTTCGGCACGAAGCGCGGGAAGTTGAAAACGAACACGCAGGCCTGCGCATTCCACGGCGCGAAGAAGCAGCTCCACGCGTGCTTGGCCCAGCCCGGCGAGCTGATATTCCAATGGATATCGTTCGGTTGCAGACCGATCCAGTACATCGTCGACAGATGGCCGACCGGGTAGCTTTGGTGCGTATGTTCGACCAGCTTGGGCTTCGAGGTCGTGCCCGAGGTGAAATACAACAGCATCGGATCGGTGGCCCGCGTGACGCCCTCGGGCGTGAATTGCGGCGATGCGTCATAGGCCGCGGAGAGATCGATCCAGCCCTCGCGCGGCGTACCCACCGACAGGCGCGTGAGCGGCGCTTCGAGCGCATCGAATTTGGCCAGCTCCGCGCTATCGACCACCGCGAAATTCGCACCGCCGATCTGCACGCGGTCGCGCACGTCGTCGGCGGAAAGCTGGGTGGTGGCGGGCAGCACGATCGCGCCGAGCTTCATGGCCGCGAGCATCACGTCCCACAGTTCGACGCGGTTCGGCAACATCAGCAGCAGACGGTCGCCGCGGCCCACGCCCATGCCGCGCAGGAAATTCGCCATGCGCGCCGAGCGCTCCGACATCTGCGCGTAGGACAGGCGCAGGCCGTCGCTGGCGGGATCGTCTACGATCCACAGAGCGGGATTGTCGTTATTGCGCGCGACTACGTCGAAATAGTCGAGCGCCCAGTTGAACTCGCCTAGTGCCGGCCACGCGAATTCGCGGTACGCGCGGTCGTAGTCGGTTCGATGGCGCAATAACAGGTCGCGCGCGTCGAAAAAGGCCTTCGCTGCAGTCATCGTCGTCTCCTGGTGGCGCGGTATGCGCTCCGCTTTTTTTGTCCCGCGTTGCACTGCTTTCTACTCGGCGGGCAAGCTATTTTGCACTCAAAACCAGCCTCACTTCTATTTACACATGCCGCGCGATCAGCATGCGCTGCACTTCGCTGGTCCCTTCGTAAATCTGCGTGATGCGCGCGTCGCGATAATGGCGCTCCACCGCGTAGTCTTCGAGATACCCATAGCCGCCGTGAATCTGGATCGCGTTCGAGCAGATTTCCTCGGCCAATTCCGACGCGAACAGCTTGGCCTGCGAAGCCTCCGACAAACACGGCTTGCCCGCCGTGCGCAGCCGCGCCGCGTGATGCACGAGCAGGCGCGCGGCGTTCAGGCGCGTGGCCATGTCGGCGAGCATGTTGGCGATAGTCTGATGCTCCTTCAACGCCTTGCCGAACTGGATGCGTTCGTTTGCGTAGAGACGCGCGGCATCGAACGCGGCCCGCGCGATGCCGACCGCCTGCGCGGCAATGCCGATGCGGCCGCCTTCGAGATTCGACAGCGCGATGCGCAAGCCTTCGCCCGGCTCGCCGAGCAGATTGGCTTCCGGCACGGCGCAATCGTCGAGCGAAATCGGACAGGTATCGGAGGCGCGAATGCCGAGCTTGTGTTCCGGCTTGCCGACGTTGAAACCCGGCGTATCGGTCGGCACGATGAAGGCCGACAGACCGCGCTTGCCGCGCTCGGGATCGGTGACGGCGAAGACGATCGCGAGGTCGGCGCGCGAGCCGTTGGTCACGAACTGCTTGCTGCCATTGAGAATCCACTTGCCGTCGCGCAGCACGGCGCGGGTGCGCAGATTGTTCGCCTCCGAACCGGCCTGCGGCTCGGTCAGGCAGAACGCGCCGATGCGGCGGCCGGTCGCGAGGTCCTGCAAGTAGCGGTCTTTTTGTGCTTCCGTGCCGAAGTTGAGAAGCGGCCCGCAGCCGACCGAGTTGTGCACGCTCATCAGCGTGGCGCAGGCGGCGCAGCCCGCGGCGATCTCTTCGAGCGCGAGCGCATAGGCCACGTAGTCGGTGTAGGAGCCGCCCCACTCCGCCGGCACGATCATGCCGAGAAAACCAAGGTCGCCCATCTGCTTGACGACCTCGGCGGGCAGTTGCGCGTCGCGGTCCCATTGACCCGCATGCGGGGCGAGCCGCTCGGTGGCGAAGTCGCGAGCGGCGTCGCGGATCATCCGTTGTTCGTCGGTGTAGAAGCTGTCCATGGCGCTTGGTCCTGTGCTGTGCGTGTGATCGCGGCTCATGTCGCGCCTCGTGGCGGCGTCGCCCAAGGCAGGCTGTGCGCGATCGGTTGAGGCCCAGTGTAGGCAAGCCGCCGGGCAGGTTCGATGCTCAGCCCGATCATTCTGATTGAGCGCATTTGCCATACTGTTACGATATGAGGCCGCATACGTCCACGATTTCAGGCACTTGGCGAATTTCCACAAGGAAAACGCTGAGCGCTTTTGCCAGACTCTCCGTAAAGCCGGACACGCATGAAAAACGATAAAGGGACGATTTCCGTCAGCATGGTCGAGGAAGCGCTCGCGCTGGCGCGCTCGCGCGGCCTCGACGCGCTGCCGCTTGCCGAAGCCGCCGGCATCGCGGCGCCGATGCTGGCGTCGCAGAAAAGCCGGGTGTCGTCGGCGCAATACGGCGCGCTGTGGGCGGCGATTGCGCGCGCGATGGACGACGAGTTCTTCGGCCAGGATTCGCATCGCATGAAAAGCGGCAGCTTCATCGCCATGACGCAGACGGCGCTCACCGCGCGCAATGGCGCCCAGGCGCTGGCACGCGCGGTCGGTTTCATGCGCCTGGTGCTGGACGATCTCGGCGTGCGGACCGAAACGGACGCGCAGCGCGTGCGCCTGCGCTTCGTGGAAAACGCCGGCGCGCCGCCGGCCATGTTCGCCTACGCGACCTACTTCATCCTCGTGTATGGGCTGTTGTGCTGGCTGGTCGGGCGGCGCATTCCGTTGCTCGAGGCGCGCTTTCGCTGCACCGAGCCGCCCGCCGCGCACGAGTACCGGCTGATGTTCTGCGATCAGATGAGCTTCGATCAGGCCGAGTCGTACGTGGACCTCGCGCCGGCGTTTCTCGACCTGCCCGTGATTCAGACGACCAAATCGGTCAAGCCCTTCCTGCGCGATGCGCCCGGCAGCTTCATCGTCAAGTACCGCAATCCCGGCTCGCTCGCGGCGCGCGTGCGCAAGATGCTGCGCGCGATGCCGATGGCCGGCTGGCCCGCCGCCGATCAGATGGCCGATCGCCTGCACGTCGCCGAGGCCACCATGCGGCGGCGTTTGAAACAGGAAGGCTATACGTATCAGTCGATCAAGGACGACCTGCGGCGCGACATCGCGATCGGCGAACTGCAGGACACCGACCGCACCATCGCAGACATCGCGACCTCGGTGGGCTTTGCCGAACCGAGCGCGTTTCATCGCGCGTTTCGCAAGTGGACCGGCATGCGGCCGACCGATTACCGTCCGGCGCGCGCGGATTTCACGCGCCGGGCGGAATCGGACTAAGCTGTAAGGAGCAGGCCAGCCTTCTTTTGGGGTATCGGCCCGCGCCGGTCGATACGCCCTGACCGCGCGCGGCAGCCGTCAGCGATGAGCACGTATCCACGTCTCCCGTTCCGGCAGTCTGGCTCGCGCATGTCGCTTATCCGTGGCGATGTCGTGGGCCGGTTGATGCGCGGCATGACCGTGCTCGGCGTGCTTTTGACGTTTGGATTCGCGTCATGCGAATTGAATGTCGCTAATGTCCCACTTCGCGCCGCCGTCGCCCCCAACAGCGTCGTCGTCATTCCCGTGAACGGGGCGATCAGTCCGGCCAGCGCCGACTTCATCGTGCGCAGTCTGCAGCATGCCGCTGACGATCGCGCGCAGCTCGCCGTGCTGCAACTCGATACGCCGGGCGGGCTCGATACGTCGATGCGGCAGATCATCAAGGCGATTCTCGCCTCGCCCGTGCCGGTCGCCACGTTCATTGCCCCGAGTGGCGCGCGTGCGGCGAGCGCCGGCACGTATATCGTCTATGCGAGCCACATCGCGGCGATGGCGCCGGGCACCAACCTCGGCGCGGCGACGCCGATCCAGATGGGCATTGGCGGCGCCGAGCCGCCGGGGGGCGGCGGAACGCCGGGCTTGCCCGGCATTGGCGGCGGTGGCAGCGGCGGGTCGGCAAAACCCGCGGCATCCGCGCCCACCGGCTCCGCCAGCGCCCTGCCGCTCGACACCCAGTCGACTGAACTGCGCAAGCAGGTCCACGATGCCGCCGCCTATATTCGCGGCCTCGCCCAGATGCGCGGGCGCAACACCGACTGGGCCGAGCGTGCGGTCCGCGAAGCCGTGAGCCTGTCGGCGGCGGACGCGCTCGCACAGCACGTCGTCGATCTGAATGCGCGCGATGTGCCCGACCTGCTGCGCCAACTGGACGGCCGGGCGATCGTCACGAGCGCGGGCAACGTCAAGCTCAATACGGCCAACGCCCCGATCGTCACGCTCGAAGCCGACTGGCGCAGCCATTTCCTCGCCGTGATCACCGATCCCAACGTCGCGCTGATCCTGCTGATGATCGGCATGTACGGCCTGTTCTTCGAATTCGCCAATCCGGGCTTCGTGCTGCCCGGCGTGGTCGGCGCGATCAGCCTGCTGCTCGGCCTCTTCGCCATGCAGATGATGCCGATCAACTACGTCGGCCTCGGTCTGATCTTTCTCGGCATTGCGTTCCTGATCGGCGAGGCGTTTCTGCCGACCTTCGGCTCGCTCGGCTTCGGCGGCGTGGTCGCGTTCGTGATCGGCGCGCTGATGCTGATCGATACCGACGTGCCCGGCTACGGCATCCCTCTGCCGATGATCGCCGCCGTGGCCGTGTTCAGCGTGGTGTTCGTGCTGGGCGTATCGCGACTCGCGCTGCACGCGCGACGGCGTCCGGTGGTGACGGGTTCGGAAGCGCTGATCGGCAGCGTCGGCGTGGTGCTCGACGGCGGCCTTTCGCCGGCGGACCTCACCGCGGACGGCGCGCTGGGCGGTTGGGCACAAGTGCACGGGGAACGCTGGCGGGTGTCCAGCACGGCCCCGGTTGCGGCGGGTCATGCGGTGCGCGTTACGGCGCGGCGCGGCCTGACGTTGACCGTGGTGCCCGCGGAAGCACGACAACAAGGAGAAAGCTCATGATCGGTTTCACATTCGGCTTCAGCAGCATTCTGATTCTGCTGGTGGCCGCGCTGATTGCCTCATCGATACGGATTTTTCGGGAGTACGAACGCGGCGTCGTGTTCATGCTTGGGCGCTTCTGGAAGGTCAAGGGGCCGGGCCTCGTGCTGATCATTCCGATCGTGCAGCAGGCCGTGCGCATGGACCTGCGCACCGTCGTGTTCGACGTGCCGCCGCAAGACGTGATCACGCGCGACAACGTCTCGGTGAAGGTCAACGCGGTGGTGTATTTCCGCGTGGTCGATCCGGAGAAAGCGGTGATCCAGGTGGCGCGTTACTTCGAAGCGACCAGCCAGTTATCGCAAACGACGCTGCGCGCGGTGCTCGGCAAGCACGAACTCGACGAACTGCTGGCGGATCGCGAGCAATTGAACGCCGATATCCAGAAAGTGCTCGACGCGCAGACCGACGCATGGGGCATCAAGGTATCGATCGTGGAAATCAAGCACGTGGATATCAACGAAACGATGATCCGCGCGATTGCCCGTCAGGCCGAAGCCGAGCGCGAGCGGCGCGCCAAGGTGATTCACGCGGAAGGCGAATTGCAGGCGTCGCAGCATCTGTTGGAAGCGGCGCAGACGCTCTCGCGCCAGCCCCAGGCGATGCAGTTGCGCTACCTGCAAACGCTCACGACGATTGCCGCCGACAAGAATTCGACAATTGTTTTTCCGCTGCCGATCGACCTGCTGAGCGCCGTGTTGGACCGTTTCAGCAAACCGTCGCCGCCCTGAGTCGCAGGATCATTCAGCCCGGTTTGATTCGCTGGGCGAAATGGTGCATTGCCTTCAATCGCCTTACTCGAAATGCATATGAAAACTAGAATACCGCTGTCGTTTTTAACCGCTCCATAGGAGCTCGTCATGAAAATCGTTTCTCGAGTTGGACTCGGCGCGCTGTTGGCCGCCGTGAGCATGAGCACCGCGTTTGCGCAGACTTCGGCGCGGCCCTACGATCCGTCGGCGCCGAAAACGCGTGCCCAGGTGAAGGCCGATCTGGCCGACTGGCGTGCCGCCGGCTACGATCCGCTCGACTGGATCGACTACCCGGAGAATGCGCAACGCGCCGGCCGTATCGTCGCGCAACGGCGGGCGCAGGGATCGGGTGGAACGATGGCGCAGTAAGCGCCAGTAGCCGCGTGGCATGCGGGGCTGCCTGCGACTGCAACGGTCGCGGGCGCTTTTAGCCCCACATGCCTTTCCTGCTTTCCACTTTCCACTTTCCGCTTTCCACTTTCCACTTTCCACTTTCCGCTTTCCGCTTTCCGCTTTCCGCTTTCCGCTTTCCTGCTTTCCTGCTTTCCTGCTTTCCCGCTTTCCCGCTTCCCGCTTCCCGCTTCCCGCTTCCCGCTTCCCGCAACATCGTAAATTCGCTTGCCGCGCCGCCCCGCGCGCTGGCAAGGTATCATCTCGCCCCTTCGACAACCCGCCGCCGGAATCCGAACCATGTCAATCTGGGTTGACGCCGACGCCTGTCCGGCCGTGATCAAGGACATGCTGTACCGTGCCGCGCGCCGCACCGGCATGAGGCTGACGCTGGTCGCCAATTCGTTTCTGCGCGTGCCGCCGTCGCCGTTGATCCGCGCGATCCAGGTGCCGGCCGGCTTCGACGCCGCCGACGACCTCATCGCCGAACGTGTCGCCGCCGGCGATCTCGTGATCACCGCCGACATCCCACTCGCCGCCGCCGTGCTGGCCAAAAACGCCCAGGCGCTCGATCCGCGCGGCAACTGGTACACGCCCGGCACCATCGAAGAACGGCTGCGCATGCGGTCGATGCTCGACCAGTTGCGCAGCAGCGGCGTCGATACCGGCGGCCCTTCTGCCTTCAGCCAACGCGACAGTAAGAGCTTCGCGGGCGAACTGGATCGCTGGCTGGCGCGCCAACGGCCGCAGCCTGATGCATCGGCGCCACAATCTCCCGACGAACCGCCCGCCGAATGAGCGTTTACACGGCCGCTCAGCCGCACAATGCGGCACACCGCCGCCAATCCTGACTACAATCCGCCCGTGACCGAGCGCCCGCAGCCCCGGCGACGCGGCGCCTCACCGCCCAACCACAAGAAACGCTTTCTGAACGACGAGAGACCCGCCTCATGGACTCCATAAAACGCTACTTCGGCTTCGAAGCCGCCGGCACCAACCTGCGCACCGAAGTGCTCGCCGGACTGACCACCTTCCTGACGATGGCCTACATCATCTTCGTCAACCCGGCGATTCTCGGCGACGCCGGCATGCCGAAGGACGCGGTGTTCGTCGCGACCTGCATCGTGGCCGCGCTCGCGTCATTGATCATGGGTCTCTACGCGAACTATCCGATCGCGCTCGCGCCGGGCATGGGGCTGAACGCGTACTTCGCGTACACCGTCGTGAAAGGCATGGGCTTCACCTGGCAGGCCGCGCTCGGCGCGGTGTTCATTTCCGGCTGCCTGTTCCTGATCGTCACGCTGTTTCGCGTGCGTGAGGTGATCGTCAACGGCATTCCGCATTCGATACGCATTGCCATCACCGGCGGTATCGGCCTCTTTCTCGCGATCATTTCGCTGAAGTCGGCCGGCGTGGTGGTCGGCAGTCCGGCCACGCTCGTGACGCTTGGCGATCTGCACAACCCGCACGTGATTCTCGCGGTGATCGGTTTCTTCGCGATCGTGACGCTGGATCATCTGCGGGTGCGCGGCTCGATCCTGATCGGGATTGTCGGCGTGACGGTGTTGAGCTTTTTCTTCGGCGGCAATCAGTTCCACGGCATCGTCTCCGCGCCGCCGTCCATCTCGCCGACGCTGTTCCAGCTCGACATTCGCGGCGCGCTGTCGGGCGGCGTGCTGAACGTGATCCTCGTGTTCTTCCTCGTCGAGCTGTTCGATGCGACCGGCACGCTGATGGGCGTTGCCAATCGCGCCGGGCTGCTGGTGGAAGGCAAGATGCACCGCCTGAACCGCGCACTGCTTGCGGACAGCACGGCCATTCTGGCCGGCTCGATGCTGGGCACTTCGTCGACCACCGCGTACATTGAAAGCGCGTCGGGCGTGCAAGCCGGCGGACGTACGGGCGTGACGGCCATCACCGTGGCCGTGCTGTTCCTCGCGGCGCTCTTTTTCGCGCCGCTGGCGGGTGTGGTGCCCGGCTATGCGACGGCGCCGGCGCTGCTGTACGTGTCGTGCCTGATGCTGCGCGAAATGCTCGACCTGCCGTGGGACGACGCCACCGAAGTCGTGCCGGCCGCGCTCACCGCGCTGCTGATGCCCTTCACCTATTCGATCGCCAATGGCGTCGCGTTCGGCTTCATCTCATATGCGGGCCTGAAGCTGTTGACCGGCCAGGCGCGCAAGGTGAAGCTGGTGGTATGGATCATCGCGGCGATTTTCCTGTTCCGCTATTTCTATCTCGGCAGCGAATAGGCACGGCGCGGACGCTCGTCGGCCAAACCCGGGTCTGGATCAACGACGGTTTTATTCGCGGTGCCCATTCCGGTCGGGCACCGTTTATCATCTGACGATTAATAAAACGATCGACCTGGACACGGGAGTCCCCTACATGTCTTACAGCCGCACCTCGGACCGCTATACGGCGCCCGCCATTTTCTTTCACTGGGCCATGTTTCTGCTGATCGCGCTGGCTTATCTGGCGATCGAGATTCGCGGGCCCAAGGGCAGCGACAGCCGCGCGTTCTGGAGCAGCGTGCATTTCTGGTGCGGCACGCTGGTGCTGGGGCTGGCCTGTTTGCGTCTGCTCTGGCGACTGTGGGTCGGCGCGCCCGCCGAAGTCGACAGCAACCGGCTGCTCGCCTTTCTGGCGCGGGCCGCGCATCTCGCCTTGTACATTTTCATCTTCGTCCAGCCGCTGCTCGGCATCCTGATGATCAACACCGGTGGGCATCCGGTCACGCTGGCGTGGGTCAACATCGATTACACGCTGGTCGGCGCCGATCCCGTCGCGCGGCCATTGCTCAAGACCGTGCATGAGTGGCTCGGCAATGCGTTCTACTGGGTGATCGGCTTGCACGCGCTGGCCGCGATCGCGCATCACGTGGTGTTGAAAGATCGGACGCTGCGGCGGATGATTTGAGCGCACTCGCGCGCAAGTTGGGACGCCGGCGGCACGGCTGGCCGCGGACGGTTTGAATGATCGATGCCGCGCGTGGGTTTCCTCGCCTTCTGCTTCTTGCGCGGCTTTCCTGCTTGCGGCGTTGACCGACAGGACGTCGGAAACGCCTTCAGTCAATTACGCCAATTGGCTTCGTAGAAGCGCACATAGCCGCTTCTCAGCACGAGACATTGCGCTCTCGTTTCCGATATCAGGCGTCGCGTGGCCGCTTCGATCCTGGCGCGGTGCGCGTCGAATGCGCCGACCATGTCCTCCAGACGCGGCGATGCGGCGCCGTAGTGGTCTTCCAGTGCCTCCGCCGTGATCATGCATTCCACCCTCTGCCCATCGACCATCGCCGGGAACGCCAAGGTGAGTTCGCGACCTGAATATTCAGGAGTTTCATTCGGGAATAGGATCTGCATGGGTGTTCACCTGGAAGGTAGGTGCTGCGCATGGTGTAGCCTGGTAGTGCGCAAGCCGGTTGCGTCTGATCGCGTCGCTCGCCCACAACCTCCTTGTCCAATGCTGACGACGCGGGCTCGTCACCTGATTGCGGCGGCGGAATAGTTCGCGGCCCGCGGAGGTGATTTGATTCACTTTAGACGAGTTCGGCCACGGCGCAAGTTTTCCTTTTTGTTTGCCTGATTTTGGTGCCCCGCGCGTTTTTTTGAGGCATGCGGCGCCGCACGGCCTCCGTTTTTTCCCTGCCGTGCGCCGCGCGATTCGTCCTGTAATATCGGTGTTCGGCCGTGGGCGCGCATGTTGCGCTGCGGCATCGAGCGGAGGGCAACGTACCCGCCGTGTCCGTTTCACCGGAGACATGTCTTGACCCAACGTTCCGCCACGCCGCCCACTGTGGGTCGGCCCGATGTCATCGCGCAAGCTCACGCCCGCTCGCTCGAAATCGGCCTGCGCGCGTCGGAGACGCCGGACTTTCATCCGCTGCCCCGGCCTGCGCTGCGTGAGCTCGTCGATCGCAATCAATCGCTGTTCACGCATGCGCTTCCCGTCATGGAGACGCTGCATGCGCAGATCGTCGATACGCAAAGCATGGTGCTGCTCACCGACAATCACGGCGTGATCCTGCACAGTCTCGGCGACAGCGACTTCGTCGAGAAGGCCAATCGCGTCGCGCTGTGTACGGGTGTGTCGTGGGCCGAAGCGGATCGCGGCACCAATGCGATCGGCACCGCGCTCGTCGATGGCCAGCCGACCGTCGTGCACGCCGGCGAACACTTCCTGCACGCCAACCGGATTCTCACGTGCTCGTGCGCGCCGATTGCCGATCCGTTCGGGCGCACTATCGGCGCGCTCGACGTGAGCGGCGATACACGCGGCTTTCATAAGCACACGCTCGCGCTGGTGAGGATGTCGGCGCAGATGATCGAAAATCATCTGTTCTCCAATCAATTCGTCGACGCGATTCGCGTGCACTTTCACGCGCGCGCGGAATTCATCGGCACCCTGTTCGAAGGGCTCGCGGCGTTCGCGCCGGACGGCACGTTTCTGTCGGCTAATCGCAGCGCGCTGTTTCAATTCGGGCAGCCGCTCGCCGAGCTGCAACGGCAACCGTTCGATGCGCTGTTCGGCGTGGCCTTCGCGAGGCTGTTGCAGCAGATCGCGCGCGCACCCGGCGAGAGCATTCTGTTGACGCTGCCGAGCGGCGTGCGCGTGGTGGCGCGCGGCGAATATACGCTGCCACGCTACGTCGGACCGACGGAGAGCTTCGCCGGCACTTCGCGCGCGCCATTGTCCGGCGAGGCGCGTCATGCGCCGCGCTGCATCGATCCCGCGCCGCTAGCCACGCTTGAAACGCTCGACACCGGCGACGCGCAAATCGCCGCGATTCTGCGGCGTGTCGCCAAACTGCGGGGCCGCGATATTCCGATCCTCGTGCTCGGCAAGACCGGCACCGGCAAGGAGTGGCTGGCGCGCGCCATCCATCACGATTCGCCGCGCCGGGCCGCGCCGTTTATCGCCCTGAATTGCGCGTCGTTGCCGGATACGCTGATCGAGGCGGAGTTGTTCGGCTACGAAGACGGCGCGTTCACCGGCGCGAAGAAACGCGGCAGCATCGGCAAGATCGTGCAGGCCGACGGCGGCACACTGTTCCTCGATGAAATCGGCGACATGCCGCTCGCCCAGCAAGTGCGTCTGATGCGCGTGCTGCAGGAGCGCAACGTCGTGCCGCTCGGCGGAACCCGGGCGATTCCGGTGGATTTGCGCATCGTCTGCGCGACCCACCGCAACCTGCGCGCGATGATCGAAGCCGGCACGTTCCGCGAAGACCTGTACTACCGGATCAATGGACTCGTCCTGACCTTGCCGACGCTGCGCGAGCGCACGGATCTTCGTGTGCTCGTCACGCGCATACTGGAATTGCAAGCCGACGGCGAACGCCTGCCGCGGCGCGTCTCCGCCGAAGTGCTCGAACAATTCGCGCAATGCCGCTGGCCGGGCAATCTGCGGCAACTGGCCAACGTGTTGCGCACCGCGAGCATCATGGCCGAAGGCGCGGAACAGATCGAACTCGACGATTTGCCCGAGGACTTCTTGCAGGATTGCGTCGACATCGCGGCTGAGCCACGAGTGAAATCACTGGCAGCGCTTGCGGGCTCAGAATCCTGCGATGAGGTCCGCGCCGCGGCGCAAGCGCAGGGGCAGCCGGCGTCCAGCAAGATGGAGGCATGGCAGGCCACGCTGATCGCGCAAACGCTCGAACGGCTCGACGGCAATGTGTCGGCGGCGGCACGCGAGCTGGGATTGGCGCGCAATACGGTGTACCGCTATTTGCGACGCAACGGCACGACTCATTGAAGATGCAACGTGTAAAGTGTGGCGCAATCCGTCACAGATTCACACGATGTCCGACTCTACCCGCCCGCCTCTCGTTCGCGTCGAGCCGCTCGGCCACACCTTCGAAGCGCCCGATTCGCTCACGATTCTCGAAGCCGCCGGCTTTGCGAATCTGCGCTTGCCGCGCTCGTGCCGTAATGGGACGTGCCGCACGTGTCTGTGCAAAATGACTGCAGGACGAGTGCGCTACACGATCGAATGGCCCGGGCTCAGCCGGGAAGAAAAACAGGAAGGCTATATTCTGCCGTGCGTAGCGATCGCGGAATCCGATGTGGTGATCGAAGCGCCGGATGCGGTCGAATTGCCGCCGCTCAAGTGAAGCGCGGCGCGCATCGCCGGCCTTAACGCCCGTTACCCATCGCCCGGGCGATTTTCTTGTCGGTGTTGTACTGGCTCAGCGCGTACACCGACCAGATCGCTGCCGGAATCCAGCCGATCAGCGTGATCTGCAGGATCAGGCAGATGATGCCCGCGAACGGGCGCCCGATCGTGAAGAACTGGAACCACGGCAGAATGATGGCAAGCAGTAGCCGCATGCAGATTTCCCTTTGTTGATAATGGCTAGTTGATCGGTGCGAAGCGCGGCACCTTGGCGCCGTCGACTTCGACCAGTTCGAAAAATACCGAGGCTGGACGCGTCCAGATCGTACCATCGCTGGCTTTGTAGACGATCATCGTGACCGTCGGATCCGGCTCGAGCGTGGCCTCGCAAACCAGTTCGTAAATCCCGCCTTTGTAGTGCCGGTAACGCACCATGCTTATCCTCCCTGAATTGACCAATCTCGGCGATTCAGCGACGGTCGAACCGTCAGCCGCCCTCTTTCATCTGCTTCAGAATCTTGTAGACGGTGGCGCGTCCCATCGTCAGCACGGCGGCCACGTAGTTCGCGGAACTGCGGCCGCGAAACGCGCCTTGTGCGTGCAGTGCCTCGACGATTTCCCGCTTGTGTTCGCGCGTGAGCGCATTGATGCCGATCTGGCGTTCGCGCAGCCACGTATGCAGGTATGTGTTGATGCGGTCCTGCCAGTCGTCGCGGAACAGTTCCTCCGCGGGCGCGTCCGTCAGATTGCCGCCCTTGATGAACAGATCGAGCGTGGAGCGCACATCTTCGAACACCGCGATATTGAAGTTGATGCACAGCATGCCGGCCGGCTTGCCGTCGTCGTCGAACAGGATGTTGCTCACGCAACGCATGCGCCGGCCGTCCCAGTTGAGCTTCTCGTACGGTCCGATGGTCTGGCCGCGCGCCGCGTAATGGACTTCGTCCAGCACCGACGGCCCGCCGACTTCGAGCTTCGACAGGTTGTTCACGAGGTACGCGATGGTCTGATCGCGCAGGTCGTGAATCACCACTTCGGCGCACGGATAGAAAAGCGCCGCGATGCCGTCGGCGATGGGAGCGTAGCGCTCGAGCAGCAGGTCTTTCACAGGAGACACGTTTGGGTTGCGCATGGGGTCGCAGTGTTCGAAGGATGCGGCAACTCGCCATTGTAGCCACCCGGCCCGGCCACGGCGACCGTGGCGCCGGCCACGCCGTCAAAAAAAGCAAACGCTGACGCCCTTCGTCATGCGGCGATTTTTGTCCGCTTGGCGAGCGATTTTTTTTCGTGCGATAAAAGACCCATCTATTTGACGGAGCAACAGATGGCCACGCTTGAAGCGTTTCGCGCCGTGCTCGATGACGAAGGCACGCCGGAAATCATCCGCAATCACATCATCGATTCGCTGCAATACACGCTGCGCAATCATGGACAGATCTTCACGTCGAAGGAAGTCGAATGGCTGGCCGGCTGGGACGACGCCCGCATTCCGCTGGCGGCGTCGCGCGAGTTGCAAAAGCGCGTGAGCGAAACTTCCCGCTGAAACGCGAGTCTGTTGATCGTCCAGCGCCCGCGCCGTCATGGCGCAACCCCTCACCCGGCGTGCCGCTCATGCCCCGGCACGCCGTTCGCGACGATCGCGTCGCTCGCAAAGCCCCGCCGGCCGGGCGGTTTGTCCCTGCGTGGAACTTTTTGCTATCCAATTAGCCCTATTTAGTGCATCATATTGGAATAGCTGTATCCCGCATTCGCCGCATTCGCAATACCAGGCAACAACCGGCTTGATCAGGCAACACCGGGCAGTCTAAAACCGGCGTCTGCGCACCACCCCCGACTGTTCGACCGCCTGTCGGCGATCCCGTCACCCCGGCAATGCGTCGCATGCATTCGCCGTCGCGAGTTGTGCAGCTGAGTGTTCAGCTTTACGCGCCCGATGTCCGCGCGACATCAGCGTGTTTCTTCTCCATCGAATCCGCGATTTTGCGCGGCCGCGCTCAAGCCCTTGCGATCGGGCCTGTGCCAACCTTTTTCCATGGCGGCGCGCCCCAAGGTGCTGCGCTGCCCGGCCTGTCGTGCCGCGCGTAACACGCGTGACACGCCGGCCACGTATTACAGGACACGTGCTTCATGAATTCAGTTGTCAAGACGTACAAGGGTTATGAAATTCACCCGCTCGTCTATCCGCGCCGCCCGGCGGACGGTCAGACGAGCCGCAATCCGGACGCCGGCTACGACGCGTCGGTGCGCATCTGCCGCGTGGGCGCCAATCCGGCCGCCGACGGGCGTGTGTTCCGTCTGCAGTACCTGTTTCCGTTCGACGGCACGGGCAAGGCGCGCATTGCGTGCATGGCCCACGCCGAGCAATTGATCGACGGCCGTGTAGACGGTCAGTCCGTCGCCGATCTTTGAGCGGTACTATCAGCGCATAGGCTGATGCCGCAGGACGGCGGGCTCGAAAAGCCCGCTTTTGCCCCCATCTGATGTTGTGCTGCCCGGCGTGGGCGACCAACACCCCTTATCCCATCGACCAGGAGTTATGCATGGCGAAAGAAGAACTGCTTGAACTTGACGGTATCGTCGACGAAGTACTTCCGGACAGCCGTTACCGCGTGACGCTCGACAACGGCGTCGTGGTTGGCGCTTACGCGTCCGGACGCATGCGCAAGAACCACATCCGTATTCTCGCGGGCGACCGCGTGACGCTGGAACTGTCGGTCTACGATCTGACCAAAGGCCGGATCAATTTCCGTCACAAAGACGAGCGCGCCACCGGTGGCGGCGGTGCTCGCAACACGCAATTCCGTCGCCGTTAAGGCTGGCGGCACGCTGACCGCGCCGCGCACGGTCCTGGCGTGATCCATTGCGATTAAGTTGTACGCGAAGCCATTCGCGCGCCTTCTCCGGCTTGACTCGTTGACTCGAGCCTGAGCGGCGCGCTGCGGCATCGCTTCGTTGCAGCCTGGTTTTGCCCGATTCGCTTTAGCGCCTGGCCCTTTCTGTTGCCAGCGTGCGTTTCACACGCCTTCCTCGCTTCCTGCATACACGTGCTTAAAGCCCGAACACCGTCCCGAGATCCTCGCCGACGGCGCTTTTGCGCACCTGCTCGACTACCCGCTCCTCCAATTCCGCCAGATGCTCGCGCATAGCCGACAGTGCAACGTCGAGATCGCCCGCGTCGAGGGCGTCGATGATTTGCGTGTGTTCGTCCGCGGAGCAGGTCGAACCCTTCGACGGGTCGAACAGCGCTTTATACAACTCGGTTTTGGCGACCAGTTGCCCGACCAGCCCGAGCAACTCCGTGCCGCCCGCCAACTCCGTCAGCAGCACGTGGAACTGGCCCGCAAGACGCACGGACTCTTCGACGGCGCCCGCGCTCAACGCCTTCTCTTCGCTGCGCACATGCGCGCGCAAGCGCCGCTTGTGCTGCGCGCTCAACGCCCCGCACAAAGCCGCGACAATGCCCGCCTCGACGATCTGCCGCGCGCGATACACCTGGCGAATGTCCTCTTCCGACGGCGACGGCACGAACGCACCGCGATTCGCCTCCAGCACGAGCTTGCCCTCGAAGCCCAGCCGCGCCAGCACCTTGCGCAGCGCGCCGCGCGTGCAGCCGAACGCGGCAGCAAGATCGCGTTCGACGAGTTGCGCGCCCGGCCGCAGGCGCCCCTGCAACAGCGCGGCGGTAATGGACGCGTAAATACGCTCTTCGACGCTGATCGAATCGTCGTCGCGTGCAGCTTGAATGGGCGTTTCCGTGTCGGCAGACGACGGACGCCGGGGACGTGGAGCCATGAATTATGTAATCGGGAATGGAGCGATATCGGCTGGCATTCTAGCCGCGGCGGGCAGCCTGCGCCATCATCCACGGTTCGGGCAAGCAGATGCCCGTGTCGTGCTTGCGTTGAATCTTCTCCGCGCGAAGACGGTCGATGGACATCGCCAGTTTTCAACGTGAACGCCGAAGAGCCGCGGCGATGCTGCTGCGGCGGCACTTCGTGGTTTAAGTTGAAGAGATGCAGGTTTCCGGCTTTGCGGCAGACGTTCTACACGACGTGGGATCGTAAGGGCGTCGACCGTGCCGATGTGAAGACGTCTCAAACACGGCCGAAAGTCGCGCGCTTCTATTGTCCCGTGTTGAGCACAACCCTGAACCGTGCGGCGCCGCTCATCATCCGGTCGTAGGCCTCGGCAGCTCTCGTTAGCGGGAATTCTTCGATCATCGGTTTGATGCCCGATAGCGCGCTGAAGGCGAGCGTGTCCTGAGAATCCGCCGACGTGCCCGACGGCCAGCCTTGCACCGAGTTTCGCCCCATGATGAACTGCGCGATCGGCACCTCGACGGGCTCTTCGGAGAGTCCGACCATGATCAGCTTGCCGTTCAATCCGAGGCCGCCCACTACGGCGCTCATCGCTTTACCGCTCGTGACTGTGGCAAGAATCACGCGAGCGCCGCCCAAAGCCTGCAACGCCTCTGCGACGTTCACCGCCGTGCTGTCGATGTAGTGATGGGCGCCAAGCTCTTTCGCCAGACTTGCCTTGTCCTGCCCACGCGCGATGGCTACCGTGACAAATCCCATCTTTCGCGCGAACTGCACGCCGAGATGGCCAAGTCCGCCAATGCCCAGAACGGCGACCACGTCCCCGGCACGCGCGCCGCTGTTGCGCAGCGCGTTGAATGTCGTGATGCCCGCGCACAGAAGAGGGGCGGCATCGACATCGGAAAGATCATCCGGAATGCGCGCCAGTGCTTCGACCGGGGCCACCATGAACTCGGCATAGCCGCCGTCGTAGCTGATGCCAGGTACGAGTGCGCGCTGACACAGAACAAAATCGCCTCGACGGCAATGCTCGCACCGTCCGCAATGTCCGCCGTGCCAGCCGACGCCGACTCGCTGCCCCGCCTGCCATCCTTCAACGCCTGCGCCGACCTTGTCGATGACGCCTGCGATCTCGTGCCCGGGCACCCGCGGATATTCCAGGCCCGGCCACTGCCCTTCTTTCGTCAACGCGTCACTGTGGCAGATACCGCACGCCTGGATCTTGATGAGCACCTGTCCGGCACCGGGTTCCGGCACGTCCCGTTCAACGACCTCCAGGGGTCCGCCGGCCTTTGCCACCTGCACTGCCTTCATCGTCCGCATCGCTTTCCTCCTTGTGAAAGAGACGAACGCGAGTCGACCGAACCCGGTTCGCAGATTTGCCGCCGACGTCACCCTCCGGTCGAGCGCTCAGCTTACGCCATATTTTCGGCGGCGCGCCACGGCCTTGCCAATCTGGCGATGAGCGTTGACTCTGTTTCGCACGGGTCTTGCAAGCGGGATCATGGTGGCCGATGGAGCATGAGGCATGGCGTATGGTCACCGTTGGAGAAAGCCGCTTTCCAGGTCCGCGAACCGCGTCGAGTTCCAGGCTGTGGCCGTGGGGACGAGCATTCGACCGGATCACCGAGCGGGTCATGGAAGCGATGACCTCAGCCCCCGGCCCTCTTCGCGCTGTGGCCATACTTTTTTAGCGCCTCGATAACTCGCTCGCAATGGTCACCCTGCACTTCGATCACGCCATCCTTGACCGTTCCACCAGAACCGCAGGCCGTGCGCAACTGCTTGCCTAGCAACGCCAAGGCAAGAGGATCGAGCGCCAGCCCTTTAACGAGCGTCACGCTTTTCCCGCCCCGGCCCTTGGTCTCGCGACTCACTCGCACCACACCATCACCTACCGCTCGTGCCTTGGCGAGCGTCTTGCAGACACATTGCGCGAGCACCTGGCTGCATTCGGGACACATCCGTCCGCCATCGGTGGAATAAACAAGGCCGCCTTTTGAACTACTCTTCATGATTGGCTTACTCAAAGACACTTAAGTCGGAAATCACGACGAGTTTAGCAGGGGCTCCTGTACAGCCTCTCAATGTTTAACGCGCCGCCGCTCGCCACGCGGCGACGATTTCTCGTGTCCTGCCTTCTCCCGGCATCTCTACGGTGATTACACCGATGCAGTAGAGATAGTTGCGAATTCAGTGATAGCCGTCGTTGCCACCCGCTTCAATGACAAGCGCGCCCGGTTCGGTTTACTGGGCCACGGGCATCGCGAATTCGGCACCTTTGGCGATGCTGTCGGGCCAGCGCTGCATGACGCTCTTGTAGTGCGTGTAAAAGCGCACGGCTTCCTCGCCGTACGCGTGATGATCGCCGAACAACGATCGCTTCCAGCCCCCGAACGAATGCCACGCCGGCGGCACCGGACTCGGCACGTTGATGCCCACCATGCCGATGTGAATCTGCCTGGAGAATGTGCGCGCCGCGCCGCCATCGGAAGTAAAGAGCGATACGCAGTTTCCCAGTTCGTGCGCATTGACGAGTGCTATCGCACTCGCGAGATCCGGCACGCGGACAACCGACAGGACCGGCCCGAAAATCTCTTCCCGATAGATGCTCATCTCAGGCTTCACGCTGTCAAAGAGCGAGCCGCCGAGAAAGAAACCCTCTTCGTGGCCGGGCACGCGATGGCCGCGGCCATCGACGACGAGCCTGGCGCCCGCCGCGACGCCCGCATTGATATAGCCCAGCACCTTGGCGCGATGCGCGGCGCTGATGAGCGGCCCCATGTCCAGATCGGGCTCCATGCCGCCGCCGATCCTGAGCGAGCGCACGCGCGGCGCGAGACGCTCGACAAGCTCGTCGCCGATACGCCCTACCGCGACCGCGACCGAGGTCGCCATGCAGCGCTCGCCGGCCGAGCCATACGACGAGGCGATCAACGCATCGACCGCCTGATCGAGATCGGCGTCGGGCATGACGACCAGGTGGTTTTTCGCACTGCCCAACGCCTGCACGCGCTTGCCGCGCTTTGCGCTTTCGCTGTAGATGTATTGCGCGACCGGCGTCGAGCCGACGACCGATATCGCGGCCACGTCGGGGTGCTCGATCAGCGCATCGACGACCGACTTGTCGCCATGCACGACATTGAACACGCCGTTGGGAAAGCCCGCCTCGATGAACAGCTCGGCGAGCCGGATCGATGCCGACGGCGTGCGCTCCGAGGGCTTGAGCACGAACGTGTTGCCGCACGCGGCTGCCATCACGAACATCCAGCACGGCACCACCATCGGGAAATTGAACGGCGTGACGCCCGCGGCCACGCCGAGCGGCTGACGTAGATTCCAGTTGTCGATGCCGCCGCTGATCTGATCGGTGAAATCGGTCTTGAGCAGGTTCGGAATGCCACACGCGAATTCGACGATTTCGATACCGCGCACCACCTCGCCCTTCGCGTCCGAAAACAGCTTGCCGTGGTCGCGCGTAATGAGTTCGGCGAGTTCGTCCGAATGCGCCTCGAGCAGTTCCTTGAACTTGAACATCAAACGGGCGCGCTTGAGCGGCGCCGTTTCGCTCCAGGCCGGGAATGCGGCTTTCGCGGCGGCGACGGCGGCGGCGACTTCAGCTGCGTTTGCGACCGGCACGCGGGCCGCCACCCGGCCTTGCGCCGGATCGAATACGTCGTTGAACCGCCCGCTCGCGCCAGCGGCGCGTCGGCCGTCGATGAAATGACTCAGCTCGCGCACAGCGCCTTGATTTGCTTCGCTCATGTGTACTCCTATGGCGGGATGCGGGCGCTGCGCGCGCCACGCCTCCTCATGTCTTCGAACATGGGTCGTTCGGCTTCACTGTCGATCGGGCCGACGGCTCCGATAGAGGCCAATGTAGGCGCATTGATTCGGATTTCGAACACCCGCGTCCGACAAACAGTCTTGCGCAGCAGGAACAAATCGAAATTAGCGGGAAGGCTTGGCAAGCTGGAGTGAACGGTGATGTTCTGTGCAGTGCCGCCGCTAAAGGCGCGAAGTCGGATTGATGTGCGTATCTTCTCTCGACGTCGGCTTCACTTTTTGAACAGGGCGCGTTGATGCGTCCACTGTGTAACTCTATTTACTAGAGTCGAGAAGCGCCGGATATGCCTACGAGGCAATTATTAAATACCGCTACACGAGACTCGCCGGATGGTGGGCTCGGCACCAACAGCTGAAGAGGCCCTAACTGTTCACAAGTCGCCAACAGGCGATTCCTCATCAACGATGTGCAACAGCATGGAGAAACGTCATGATCAACCTTACCGTCAAAGACATCAGCGATTGTGCAGCGATGGACAGCGAGGCAATGTCCATAGTGTCCGGTGGCGCTGGACGCAAGACCGTTTCTGAGGCCATTGCCGACACGATCCGTTTGTTGAACGGGATTCGTGACGGCTCAACCACCATTGGGGATCACGGTGGAACCACCGTGGAACACGGACCCGACTGATTACGCTCGCCCCTGCGCGTCGCCGTTCGTCTGTCCGACGCGCACACTATTTCTCAAGTTTTAACCCTGACCTTCGCTTGACGCGCGCCCCAAATCGTTCAAAGCGACTGCAAGGCGAGCACGATGCCCGCACCCAAAGCGACAAGGAAGATTACCGCGCCTGTCGTCCGTCGACGATTAAGCCCGGTCCAGAGCACCACGCCGGTGAGTGAGAGCAGCACGAGGCTTCCCGCCATCGAGTCCGCCAGCAAAATCCAGCCTGCTCGCGCACCTTCGGCCCGATGCAAGCCTTCCAGCGTGTTGACGAGACCCTGATCGCGGCGTTCGATATCGATTGTGTTGCCGCCCTTCCAGTACTCCGCGCTGAGAAGGTAGCTCGGTGCGATGAAACGGATCTGCCAACGCTCGGGTTGCATCACGGACCGGTCCCCCCAGGTAACAGCGTGAGCAGGTTCACGGTTCGCCCGTTCCGCAGGACGGTCCAGCTTGAGTTCCGAGCGCAGCCAGTTCGCCATGTCGCGCGGAGACTGGGGAGCCGGATCGGGCACCTGCAAATGTATCTTCGACACGACCGGCGCGTCGCCAACGCGGATCTTCATGGTCGCCCGATGATTCTGCAGAAAACCCGTCACGCCGAAGAGCAGGCCAAGAACGGCGCCCCACAGTCCAATCCAGCCATGGATCCGCCGCAACCATTTGAGAAAGACGCCGCGACGGCTTGATGACCTGCCCTTTTGCGACAGCGGCTCGGCAGCTTCAGCGCGTGGCTCATTCATTTCGGTTACCTGAGTATTCATGGTCTGGTTCTCATTGTTTGCGTGGAGTCTAGAAATCGAGCGTCGAGGTCAATTCAAGTGTGCGTCCGAGACCCACGCCGAGCTGGTTGGAGCCGGCCGCGCTCCAGTACCGCTTGTTCGTGGCGTTCTCGAGGTTGGCCTGGAATGACACATGCTTGCCGTAGACCCGCGTCGAGTAACGCGCGCCTGCCGTAAAGAGCGTGTAGCCGCCAATGCTCGCCTGATCCGCGCTGTTGACCGGTCGCGAGCCGATGTAGTACACACCTGCGTTGACCGACAGCCCGGCGAGGACGGGAACCCGGTATTCGGCAAAAAGACTGGCGGTCACGTGTGGGGTGTTCTCGGGCGTCTTGCCGAGCAGCGTGGGGTCGGACGAATCGACCTGCTTTGCGTCGAGATAGACCGCGGACGCAGTCAGCGAAACATCCCGTGCCACATCGCCCTGTATGGAAAACTCGACGCCGCGATAGCGGGCGTTACCGTCCAGCACATAGACGTTGTCGCTGTTGACCTCCGCCGACGGCTGGCGCAGATTGAACAGCGCCAGAGACACGAGCGTATTGCCTGGAAGACGCGTACGCACGCCAACTTCTTCCTGGCGGCTAACGACCGCAGGCAGTATCTGATTGGCGTTATTCGCCGTCGCCGGAGCACTGCCGGCCGATTCCAGCGCCTCGACGTAGCTCGCGTAGACGCTCGTATTCGGCGTCAGGCGAAAGCTCACGCTGCCCGAGGGCGAAGTCCGGCTAATGTCCGAGTTCGGCGTACCGGCCTGCGACGTGATGTATTCCGAGCGACGCACGCCCGCCACCACTTGCAGTCGCGACGTGAGGTCGATCTGATCGAACGCGTAGACCCCGCTATTGCGGATATGCTGCGCAAAAAACTGCTTGGGTGTCCCGCTCGGCGTGAGCTTCGTGATTGGAACGGGATTGTAGAGGTTCTGGTTCGCCGTGAAGAAGTTCGTCGTGAAGTCCGGCTGGAATAGCCAGTTCTGCGTGACGCCGACTGTCAGTGTGTGGCCGATCGATCCTGTTTTGAAATCGCCGTTGACGTCCAGCCGAACGTTTTTGTTCTCGTACATCTGGCCGTTCTGCTGGCTCGCCTGCAGAGTGCCGGCCCCCGTGACGACGTTGTACTTCTGGAAGACCCATGCCCAACGGTCGCGACGCGTTATCGACTGGCCGAGAGAAAACGTCGCGCTCCAGTGGTCGGAGAACGCGTAGTCGGCGCGCAGCAATTGCGTGTTGGCGCTCGCGAGCGTGGGCTGACTGCCGCTGACGAGGAGCTTCGACGGATCAGGCAGGGCCGGAAGCGAGATGACACCGTTCTTCGGTGCCAGCGGCACGATACCCGCCTGCTCGACGATGCTCGTTTCGATATGCTCGAAGTCGTACTGGAGCTTGAGCTTGCTGTTCACGCGCCAGTCGAACGCCGCGCTGATGAACTTGCGGTAGCCGTGGTCACCGTCGATGGGCGTCTCGACGTGTTCATCCATTGCGTTCACTCGAATGCCGAACTGATCATCCGGCCCGAAGCGTCGCGCAATATCGGCGTGAGCACCATACGATCCATGCGAATCGCCGAGCAGCGAAATGCTGGTCACGGGTTCGGAGCCCGCCCGTTTGGTCACCATGTTGACGATGCCGGCGGGGACCGTGAAGCCGTAGTACAGCGCGGACGCGCCCTTCAATACTTCGACGCGCTCCTTGTCCTCCATCGGCATCCAGATGTTGTTGTCGATCGGGAGTACGCCGTTGAAGTAGAAGCTCGAGCGGTTATCGAGCGGAATGCCGCGAATCGAGATGTTGTCGTACGCAAGGCCGCTCAGTTGCTGGCGCGTCACGCCGGCAACGTTACGCAGCGCGTCGTAAAGGCCGGTATCGCCCTGAGCATCCATCACGCCTCGCGTGACGACGTTCACCGTGGCCGGCACGTCGAGTGCATCGAGTCCGCGATACGGGCCTGTTTCAACGGTCGTGGGAGCGAAGCCCTGCGCCTTCGTGCTTGTGACACGGACCGGGGCGAGTTGCTGCGGATCGGACGCCGCGGACGCCTCGCTGGTTGCATCGCCCGTTTCAGCGGCCTCGGCAAAGGCTGGCGAGCCGCCGATTATCCCCGCGGCCAGCAGTGCGTTAACCAGCAAACTTGTTGTGTCGAGCAATGAGACCTTGCTCGCGTTCCTGCGGCGAAACATATACCCCCCGATCAAGCGGACACCATCCCTTTCACCCATCAAGGCGAGGCGCTGGGTGTCGGCACGTTGCTTTCAAAAGGGCGCATGTTAATACGAATCGTTACTGTTTGCATTTATTCAAATTTTCGTCAATCTGACACATTCGGATTGCCCATCTGAAAATTACAATTTACTTTCGAAAATCAGGGCTGACGTGCCTGCCCGAGGACCGACTGTCATCTCTGCGAGACGCGCCGCGCGGTTCACTGCGACGCACGCGGCACTATCGATACATCCGTCGACGGCTCTTCGCCGTCGACGTGCGCGGACGTCACAAATTGTCCGGGACGCAGTCTTCGAGAAAGTCCGTGATCGCATCACGGCTCGGGCGGAGGCCCTTCAACTGAAGAACGGCACCCGCATTCCCCCGGTGATAAGTGCCATGCAGGCACACATGCAGAATGATTTCGCCTCGCCGCATGCGCGCCGGCTTTCCGCTAGTGAAGACGAAATCGACAGGCTGCTCGAAGTCGCTCTCCGTCAAACTGTCCACATACTCCGCATACCAGTCGTCGACTTTTCGCGCACTGTTTGCCAACGCCTGGAGCCTCGGCATGCTCTCCGATCGCGGCGCCTGAAACGGGTGCGAGAGTCCCTGCAAATGATGCTGAAAGATTCTGTCGACCACATGGATATGGTCGAGGATGCGAAGCATGATCGACGATTCCTCACTGCTCAGCCGGTCGAAATTCTGGCTGACAGCATCGTAGAGGCCGCGATCGGCCCACCGTTTGACGGCAACAAGTTTTGCATAGGGCTGATCTATCATAAGACGTCTCCTTTCAGCGTCGAGGGTTGCGATTCGCGTTCGATCCAGCGTGGCTTCAGCGTTGCCATTCGATTCGCGAGATGCATAATACGAGTGAAAACCCGTCCTTACCTACTCGCATTTGGAGCGCGAGAAATGGCGCGAAAACCGCTCACGAAACCCAGGAAACACGCGTCTCAAGGCAGATCGCGTGTCACTGTCGATGCCTTGATCGAAGCAACCGCTCGCATTCTGGTCAGGGACGGGTTCGACAAAGCCAGCACCAACCGTATCGCCGAAAGAGCGGGCGTGAGTGTTGGTTCGCTCTACCAATATTTCCCCGGCAAAGAGGCGCTCGTGAGCGCCGTCATGGAGCGCCATAGCCAGGAAGTCATGCAGGTCGTCCGTGGCGCGTTGGCAGAGGCGGCGGCACTGCCGATGGAGCAAGCGGTGCGCACGCTCGTCGCCGCGTCGATCGAGGCGCATCGGATCGATCCGCAGCTGCATCGCGTGCTCTCGGAACAGACTTCGCGCACCGGGCGGCTTGAAAACACCGCACTACTGAACGGGGAAACCTATGCGCTGTTCAGGACCTTCCTCGAGGCGCACCACGATGAATTTCGCGCACTCGACCTCGAGCTTGCGGCGTTTGTGTGCGTGACAACCATCGAGGCGCTGACGCATACAGCGGTCGTGCACCATTCCGAGAGTCTCTCGGACGAAGCGTTTGCAGCGCTCGTCGACGAGGCCACGCGGCTGATAGTCCGGTATCTGCAGTAGTCGCCGTGGTTGACGGAAGAGCAACGAGCACTCACGGAGAGTTTCCCGTGAGTGAGCGTCTCTTTTCCGGCTAACACATCGCCTCTCCTTCGCTCGCTCACCCACCTCGAACAAAAGCCAGAGCGACTCTCTGTCCGTTGAACGCACAACCCTCGCAAGTTGCCCGGATCTCGTCGCGCCCCACATCGTGAGCGGCGCAAGCTGAAGCTGCGCGCTAGCACTTCCACGAACACCTATTGCACTCGGCACGCAAAGCCGAGAACTGTCCCTATGCAGCGCGCTATACCGGACATTATGAAAATGGTTAACCATTTTTTGTTATTATGGTTGACCAAAACCGAGCCTTCGCAGGTTTTTTCACACCGCCCATCCCTCGCCACAGGACCATTGTGAATTCGCCCTCCAGCGCCAGCCCGCCCCGTACTCCCGCTCACCACGCCGCCACGGCGCTGAAGTGGCGGGACGTCGTGTGGCTGGCTGCGATCGTCGCGATCGGCATCAATCTGCGCCCGCTGCTCACGTCGATCAGCCCTTTGATGACGACGATCCGCGACGCAACTGGCCTCAGTTTCTACGGCGCGTCGTTGCTGACCAGCCTGCCGGTCGTCGCGATGGGCATCGGCGCATTCGGCGCGGGCGCGCTGACCCGCACGATCGGCGAAACACGCGGTGTCGTGCTCGGCTTGCTAGCGATCGCGCTGGCCTGCGCGGCACGGTGGACGGCGTCGAGCGGCACGGCACTGCTCGCCACCGCGTTGCTCGCGGGCGTGGGCGTCGCGGCGATCCAGGCGCTGCTGCCCGCCGTGATGAAGCAGCGCTTTCATGCGCGCGTGCCGCTTGCGATGGGCGTGTTCTCAGCGTCCATCATGGGCGGCGGCGGGATGGGCGCGAGTTTGAGTCCGTGGGTGAGCCGCGCGACGCAGTCGTGGCATGCGGGGCTCGCGGTGTGGGCGATTCCGGCTTGCATCGCGCTGGTCTGCTGGTGGGCATTGAACCGGCAGGCTTCTGCCAGCGGCGCCACGGCAAAGGCTGCTCCCGTCAACGGCGTTACCCTTTCGCTTTGGCGCACGCGGCGCGCGTGGACGCTCGGGCTCTACTTCGGCATCGTCAACGGCGGCTATACGAGTCTCGTTGCATGGTTGCCGGCGTTTTATCAGCAGCGCGGCGTGAGCGTCGCGGCAAGCGGTTCGCTGCTGGCGGGCATGACGGTGTTCCAGGCCACCGCCGCCCTGTTGCTGCCGCTCGCCGCGGCGTCGTTCCGGGATCGGCGGCCGTGGCTCACGCTCGGCCTCGCGGCGCAACTGTTCGGATTGCTTGGCTTGATCGTCTGGCCCGACGCGGCGCCCTTGCTATGGGTCGGCGTGGCAGGCGCGGGACTCGGCGGCACTTTTTCGTTGACGCTCGTGACCGCCATGGATCATTCGGCCGACCATCGCGTGGCCGGCAAGCTCGTCGCGTTCACCCAGGGCGTCGGTTTCATCGTGGCGGCTATTGCACCGATCGTGGCCGGCCTCGTGCGCGGCTGGAGCGGAAGCTTTGGTGTCGCGTGGATCATGCTGGCCGGCTGCGTCGTCGCAATGATCGCGGCGAGTTTTCTGTTCTCGCCCCGCAGTTACAGCGAATGGCGTCGATGAAGTAAGCGGCGCCGCCGTGCGCCGCTTCGGTGCATTGGCCTCGTGTGCCCCGCGGAGGTGCAGCCGCGGCGGCCCATGCAGCCGCTAAGTCCGTGATTGCTTTCGTTTCACCTTCGGGCGTATCGCCTGGCATAGCCGTTGCTTAATACGAGGCTAGCCGTCGATAAAGCCCCACTCCATGCTGCGCGTTCTCCTCGTAACCGACACCGATAAGCCCATCGGCGACCTTCGCGACGCCCTTGCCCGCCTCGGCTACGAGATGCTGGCAGGCACCGCCACGCCGCAAGCGCTACATCGCGTGGTGCAGTGCGAGCGGCCGGATGTCATCATCATCGATACGGAATCGCCGTCGCGCGATACGCTCGAACAACTCGCCGTGATGAACGCCACCGCGCCGCGTCCGGTGCTGATGTTCAGCCACGACGCCAACCAGCAGTTGATTCGCGACGCCGTCGGCGCGGGCGTCACGGCCTATCTCGTCGAAGGTCTCGCGACCGAGCGCCTCGCGCCGATCCTCGAAGTCGCGCTGGCGCGTTTCGCGCAGGAATCGCAGTTGCGCGAACGTCTCGCGCAAGTCGAGAACGAACTCGCCGAGCGCAAGCTGATCGATCGCGCCAAGCGCATCCTGATGGATCAGCAGAAAATCACCGAACACGCCGCCTACGCCAACCTGCGCAAACGCGCGATGAACCAGGGCGTCAAACTCGCCGAGGTCGCGCGCGCCATCATCGCGGCGGCTGACTCGCTCAAATGAAGCGCCGTCCATGAACTCTCCTACTTCACTCGCCAGAACGTCCACATCGGGGCAACTCGAGAAGACCCATTTGCGGCTCGGCTTCGTGGCGCTTTCGGACGCCGCACCGCTCGTCGCCGCCAAGCTGCTCGAATTCGGCCATGCGCACGGCCTGACGCTGGAGCTGTCGCGTCAGCCGTCATGGGCCGCCGTGCGCGACAAACTGCTGTCGGGCGATCTGGATGCGGCCCACGCGCTCTACGGACTCGTCTACGGCGTGCAACTGGGCCTGGGCGGACCGCAAACGGATATGGCCGTGCTGATGGTGCTCAACCGCAATGGCCAGGCCATCACGCTGTCGAACCGGCTCGCCGATGCGTTCGCCGAACACGGCACGCTGCCCAAGGCACTGGCGACGCTCGGCCGCAAGCCGGTCTTCGCGCAAACCTTCCCGACCGGCACGCATGCGATGTGGCTGTACTACTGGCTCGCGTCGCAAGGCGTGGATCCGCTGCGCGAGATCGAAAGCGTGGCGATTCCCCCGCCGCAAATGGTCGCGGCGCTCGCCGAAGACAAACTCGACGGCCTGTGTGTCGGCGAGCCCTGGAACGCGCAGGCGGAAGCGCAAGGTGTCGGCAGAACGATCGCTTATACGAGCGACGTGTGGCCGGATCATCCCGACAAAGTGCTGGCGTGCCGGCGCGATTTTGTCAGCGCGAATCCGAATGCAGCACGCGCACTCGTGCAGACCATGCTCGAAGCGTGCCGCTGGCTCGACGGCGCGGGACATCGCGAGGAAATCGCGCATTGGCTTGCGCGGCCCGAGTATGTCGGCATCGATGAAACATTGATCGCCGCGCGCCTAGGCGACGAAATTGCCGCTTCCGCACCTGGCGGTCTGCGCATGCGCTTCTTCGACAACGGCGCGGTCAATTATCCGCAAGCGTTTGAAGGCGCGTGGTTTCTCACGCAGTTCGAACGCTGGGGCATGATCGACGCGCGCGCGGATTACGCGGACATTGCCGCGCGGATCAACCAGACGCAGTTGTATCGCGAGGCGGCCACCGCAGTGAACGTGGCGGTGCCGGAAGAAGGCGCTTCAACGGTATTGATCGACGGCGAAACGTGGAGCGACAGCACGTCACCCACCGCTTACGCACAGCGCTTTCCGATCCGCCGCTGAGTTGCTGAGTTGCTCGCCAACGTCACACCGCTTTCAACGGCGGAAACAACACGCTGACGACCAACCCGCCACCTTGCGCGTCGGTGAGCGCGACCTGCGCGCCGTGCACGCGTGCGATCTCCCGCACGATCGATAAACCCAGGCCACTACCCTCGACCGCCTGCGTCGCTTCGCTGCGATAGAAACGTTCGAACACCGCGTCGCGTTCGCCGGCAGCAATGCCCGGCCCGTTGTCGATCACCTGCAGCAACGCTTGTTCTCCTTCGCGCGCAACGCGCACGGTAATCACCGCGCCATCGTCGGAATAACGGATGGCGTTGTCGATCAGATTGCCGACCAGTTCCGCAAGCAGATCGATCTGGCCCATGACATCGACACGCACGTCCTGTTCGAAACCGAGATCGATGCCGCGCGAGCGCGCCACCGGCGACCAGTCGAGCGTGACGCTGCGCGCCACCTTATGCAGCGGCACCGACGCATGCTTGACCGTGTAGCCGCTGTCCGCGTCGAGCCGCGAGAGCGACAGCAACTGCTGCACGATGCGCACCGCCTGCTGCACGGCGCGATTCAGCCGCCGCAAATGCACCCCTTGCCGGCGATTGCCCCCCGCACCTTCCTCCACGACGTCGATATCGCGCAACGCCAGTTCGGACTCCGCCTGAATCACCGCAAGCGGCGTTTTCAACTGATGCGCGGCGTCGTTGAAAAACCGCCGGCGCGACGACTGCATCAACTGCGTGCGGCCGATGTACTGATTGATCGAATCGACCAGCGGCGCCACTTCGCTCGGCAGACCGACGGTGTCGAGCGGCGTCGGATCGTCCTCGGCGCGCGCGGCCACTTTCGCCGACAGGCGGTTCAACGGCCGCAAGCCGCGCGCCACGCCCAACCAGACGATGCCGAGCGCGAGCACCACCAACAACCCTTCCTGTTGCAGCGACCCGGTCAGAATCTCGCGTGCCAACGCTTGACGCTGCTCGATCGTTTCGCCGACTCTCACCAGTACCACGCGCGTCTGCGCGCTCGGCACGTCGTGCACGGGCAGCCTGAGCATGGCGATGCGCAGCGGACGGCCGCGAAACACGTCGTTGTAGAACCGCACGCTGTAGGGCTCGCCCGGCACTTTTCCGGGGTCCGGCAAGTCGGGATAGCCCGTCACCACGCGGCCACCTTCCTCGCGAATCTGATAGTAGATGTTGCCGCCGCCGTTCGATTCGAACATCTCCAGCGCGAGGTACGGCAGATCGACTTCGATCTCGCCGTCGCGCAAACGGATGCCGTCGCGGATCGAGCGCAGTGAAAATTCGAGCGCTCGGTCGAAGGCCGCGTGCGCCGCGTTCATCGCGCGCTGATAAGTGAGCCATGCGTCCAGGGCGAGCAGCAGAAGCAGCGGCAGCAACAACCACAGCGCGATCCGTACGCGCAGATTCGGCCGCGTCATGCGCTTTTTGCTTCCAGCAGATAGCCGAGCCCGCGCAGCGTCACGATGCCCACCGAACTGTGTTCGAGTTTCTTGCGCAAGCGGTGCACATAGATTTCGATGGCGTCCGCGTTCACCGATTCGTCGAGCCCGAAGATCTTCTCCGACAACGTGTCCTTGTTGATCGCGCGGCCGTTGCGCAGGATCAGCACTTCGAGCACCGAACGCTCGCGCGGCGTCAGTGCGAGCGCTTCGCCGTCGAGCGTGAAGCCGCGATCCACGCTGTCGTAAAGCAGCGTGCCGCATTGCGCATGCAACGGCTCCTGCCCATGACTGCGGCGCAAGAGCGCACGCGCGCGCGCTTCAAGTTCGGTGAGCGCGAATGGCTTGGCGAGGTAGTCGTCGGCGCCGAGATCGAGACCGCGCACGCGCTCTTCCACCGAACCGTGCGCGGTCAGCATCAGCACCGGCACTGCATTGCGGCGCGCCCGCAAACGGCGCAGCACTTCGAGGCCGCCGAGCTTCGGCAAGCCGATATCGAGAATCACCAGTGCGTAGTCCTGGGTGCGCAAAACGTGGTCGGCGGACTCGCCGTCATGCATGCAGTCGACGGTGAGTTTCGCGCTGGTCAGCGCGTCGGTCAGCGAGCGGGAAAGGATCGGATTGTCTTCGACGAGGAGCACACGCATAGAACGGAATCCCAGGGAAATCCATGAGGTGAATTCGACCATTGTGACGCATTTCCTTCGAAAACTGAAAGCGTTCAGAAAGCCCCAGTCTCTTACCATTCGCCTACACAAAACCAACACGAAGTTTTCTGGAGGAAGACGTGCAAAACGCTTTGAAGGTTCTCGCAGCCGCTCTCGCATTCGCCGCACATTCAGCGTGGGCGGCCATTCCAGCCGGTTATCCGAGTGATTACCAAGCCACGGTCGACGGTGCAAAAAAGGAAGGCAAGCTGATCGTCTACTCGGTCACGGACACCGCACTCGTGCGCCCGCTCATCAAGGATTTTGAAAGCCTTTACGGCGTCAAGGTCGAGTACAACGACATGAACAGCACCGAGCTGTACAACCGCTACATCAGCGAAAACGCGGCCAGCAGCACCAGTGCCGACGTGCTGTGGAGCTCGGCCATGGACCTGCAGGTCAAGCTCGTCAACGACGGCCTGATGGCCACTTACGAATCGCCCGAAGCGAAGCAGTTGCCGCAATGGGCGCAGTACCAGAAGCAGGCCTACGGCACCACCTACGAGCCGCTCGCGATCGTCTACAACAAACGCCTCGTGCCGGCCGGCGACGTGCCGCAAACGCGAGCCGATCTGATCAAATTGCTGCAAACCAAGCCCGATCAGTTCAAAGGCCGGGTCACCACTTACGACATCGAAAAGTCCGGCGTCGGTTTCAACTACCTGACCCAGGACGCACGCGTCAACCCGCAGGTCACGTGGGATCTGGTCAAGGCCATGGGCGCCACCGGCCCCAAGCTGCAATCGAGCACGGGCGCGATGATGGAGCGTATTTCTTCCGGTGAGAACCTGATCGGCTACAACATTCTCGGCTCGTACGCGCTGACCAAGGCGAAGAAAGATCCGTCGATCGGTTATGTCTATCCGAAGGACTACACGCTGGTCGTCAGCCGCCTCGTGACGATTTCGAAGAAAGCGCAAAGCCCGAACGCCGCGAAGCTGTGGGTGGACTATCTGCTCTCGCAACGCGGTCAGACGCTGCTGGCTAATCAGGCGAGCCTGTTCTCGATTCGCGCCGACGTGGAAGGCGAAACGTCGATGGCCGGCCTCACGAAGCAACTCGGTGATTCCCTCAAACCGATCCCGATCGGTGCGGGACTGCTGGTCTATCTCGACCAGTCGAAGCGCCTCGAATTCCTCAAGCAATGGCAACAGTCGATCAAGCGCTAGCCATGCGCGTTTGATACGCAAGCGGCCGCACTGCGACGCGGCCGCCGGCCCTTCCTTCCATACCTGTCGATATGCGGCCTGCGTGCCGCAGGGGGACCCTCATGCTTTCCACTAGCGCAACCGGACGCCGCGCCGCGCCGCCGCACGCGGCAGACGGCGGCTCCATCGGCGCGCTGCCGCACGGCGGACTGCAACCGTTCATGGGGCTGCTGCGCTGGCTCGTCGTCGCGGTGCTGACCGTGGCCGTGGCGCTGCCGCTCGGCTTCATCCTGTTGCAGAGCGTGCTCAACGCGCCGTTCTTCGACGCGAAACGCACGCTCGGCCTCGCTGGCTTCGAATTCATTTTCAGCGACCCGGACTTCTGGTCCGCGCTGAAAAACTCTTTTGTCATCGCGGCCGGGATGCTGTTCATCTCGATTCCGCTCGGCGGCATTCTCGCGTTCCTGATGGTGCGCACCGACCTGCCGGGCCGCCGCTGGCTCGAGCCGCTGCTGCTCACGCCCGTGTTCGTCTCGCCGATGGTGCTCGCCTTCGGCTATGTGGTCGCGGCCGGCCCGGTCGGCTTTTACTCGGTGTGGTGGATGGAGTTGTTCGGCACCGCCGAAGCACCGTGGACCGTTTACTCGGTGTTCGCCATCACGGTGATCGTCGGCCTCACGCATGTGCCGCACGTGTATCTGTATTCGTCGGCGGCGTTGCGCAATCTCGGCTCGGACGTCGAGGAAGCCGCGCGTGTCGCCGGCGCGCGGCCGTTTCGCGTCGCGCTCGACGTCAGCCTGCCGATGACATTGCCCGCGCTGCTGT
Source organism: Paraburkholderia sp. RL18-101-BIB-B (assembly GCF_046026985.1). Taxonomy (NCBI): domain Bacteria; kingdom Pseudomonadati; phylum Pseudomonadota; class Betaproteobacteria; order Burkholderiales; family Burkholderiaceae; genus Paraburkholderia; species Paraburkholderia sp. RL18-101-BIB-B. The sequence goes on along the minus strand of NZ_JARESV010000010.1, from coordinate 160,126 downwards.
TCGCCGGCGTGCTGGTGTTCTTTCTCGGCTTCGAAGTATTCGGCCTACCGCTCGTGCTCGGCGATCCTGAAGGGCACCTCGTGCTGGCCACGTATCTCTACAAGCTCACCAACAAGCTGGGCGTGCCCTCGTATCACCTGATGGCCGCGGTCGCGATGTGCATCGTCGCGATCACGTTCCCGCTCGTGCTGCTGCAACGCCGGCTGCTGAAGAGCGCGAACCGTTTCGTCACGGTCAAGGGCAAGGCGGGACGTCAAACCGTGCTGCCTCTCGGCGCGTGGCGCTGGGTCGCGCTGGCGATCGTGGCGCTGTGGCTGCTGCTGACGGTGTTCGTGCCGCTCTCCGGCATCACGCTGCGTGCGTTCGTTACGCACTGGGGACATGGCGTGCATCTCGCGGATACGCTCACGCTCGCCAACTTCACCGAACTGTTCGAGCAGGACAACCTGGTGCGCGCGATTCTCAACACGCTCGGCATCGGCGTGTTCGGCGGAGCGCTGGCGGTGGGCTTCTATTCGCTGGTGGCGTTCGCCGGCCACCGCCGCAACGACTGGGCCACGCGCCTGCTCGATTACCTCGTGCTGCTGCCGCGCGCGGTGCCGGGCCTGCTCGCCGGTCTCGCGTTCCTGTGGGTGTTCCTGTTCGTGCCCGGCCTCAAGGAACTGAAGAACTCCATGTCAAGCATCTGGATCGCGTACACCGTTGTGTGGCTCGCCTACGGCATGCGTCTGATTCAGAGCGCGCTGCTGCAAGTCGGCCCTGAGCTCGAAGAAGCAGGACGCAGCGTCGGCGCAACGCGCGCACGCGTCAGCCTCGATGTGACGCTGCCACTCGTGCGCTTCGGCCTGCTCGCTGCGTGGCTGCTGATTTTCATGATCTTCGAGCGCGAGTATTCGACCGCCGTCTATCTGCTCTCGCCCGGCACGGAAGTGATCGGCGCGCTGCTCGTCTCGCTATGGGCCACCGGGTCGGTCGATCAGGTCGCCGCGCTTTCTGTCATCAACATCGCGATGGTCGGCGCCGGACTCGGCGTCGCGCTGCGCTTCGGAGTGAAATTGCATGGATAAGCTCTCGGTCGACAACCTCTTTCTCAGCTATGGCGACAACCCGATTCTCAAAGGTGTGTCGTTCGAACTGAATCCCGGCGAAGTGGTCTGCCTGCTGGGCGCGTCGGGCAGCGGCAAGACCACGCTGCTGCGCGCGGTGGCCGGTCTCGAACAGCCGTCGTCGGGCCGCATCGAACTGGACGGCAAGGCGTTTTTCGACGGCGCGGCGCATGTCGATCTGCCGGTCGAGCAGCGCTCGCTCGGGCTCGTGTTCCAGTCGTATGCGCTGTGGCCGCATCGCACAGTGGCCGAGAACGTCGGGTATGGATTGAAACTGCGGCGCGTCACCGCTACCGAGCAGAAAAAACGCGTGCAGGCCGCGCTCGACCAGCTTGGCCTTGGCCACCTTGCCGCGCGTTATCCGTATCAGCTTTCCGGCGGCCAGCAACAACGCGTGGCGATTGCGCGGGCGCTCGTCTACAACCCGCCGGTGATTCTGCTCGACGAACCGCTCTCCAATCTCGACGCCAAGCTGCGCGAAGAAGCGCGCGCCTGGCTGCGCGAGCTGATCGTGTCATTGGGCCTCTCGGCGTTGTGCGTGACGCACGACCAGACCGAGGCGATGGCGATGTCCGACCGCATCCTCTTGCTGCGCAACGGACGCATCGAACAGGAAGGCACGCCGGCCGAACTGTACGGCGCGCCCCGCTCGCTCTATACGGCCGAATTCATGGGCAGCAACAACCGCATCGAGGCGCGCGTGACCGCGGTCGACGGCGAACGCGTGACGCTTGCCGGCGACGGCTGGCAACTGCAGGCGCAAGCACGCGAAGCGCTCACGGCCGGTCAACACGCGCAAGCCGTGATCCGCCTCGAGCGCGTGCAGGTCGCCGACGGTCCCGGCACCAACCGGCTCGAAGCCGAGCTCGTCACGTCGATGTATCTCGGCGACCGCTGGGAATACCTGTTCCATTGCGGCGACCTGCGGCTGCGCGCCTTCGGGCACGTGCCGCGCGCGGCCGGCCGTCACTGGATCGAATTCCCCGCCAACGACTGCTGGGCGTTCGCTCAGGCGAGTTGAAAGCGGCACGCCACGAACCGAAGCAAAAAAAACCAACCACCGGAGACTATTGATGAAGTGGAGCATGAAGAAAGCGACTGTCGGCGTGACTTGCGCCGGGCTCGCCGGGTTTGCAGCGGGCACGCACGCGCAGTCGAGCGTGACCTTGTACGGCATCGTCGACGCGGGTGTCGAATACGTGAACCATGCAAGCAAGGACGGCGGCGCCACGCGCCTCGTCTCGGGCGGCAAGAACACGTCGCGCTGGGGTTTGCGCGGCGTCGAGGATCTCGGCGGCGGGCTGAAGGCGGTGTTCCAGCTGGAAAGCGGCATCAACATCGCCAACGGCCAGTTCGACGACGGCCCCGGCGCGATCTTCGACCGCCGCGCGACCATCGGCCTGAAAAACCGCTTCGGGCAAATCACGCTCGGCCGCAATTTCACGACCACCTACGATTACATGCTGCCGTTCGATCCGATGGGTTACGCGCCAAACTACTCGTGGGCGACGTCATCCACGGCGACGGGCGGCCGTAAAGACGGTCTGTTCTCGCGCTCGGCCAATGCGGTGCGTTACGACGGCACATTTTCCGGCTTCAAGTTCGGCGCGATGTATGGTTTCGGCAATGTGCCGGGCAGCATGAAGTCGAGCTCGAAGTACGACTTCGGTCTCGGCTACGAGAGCGGTCCATTCGCGGCGGTCGCGACCTTCGACCGGCAGAACGGCACGAACGACAGCGTCACGCCCGCCGATACGACCAACTACATTCAGGGCATTCACGCGGGCTTGAGCTATGACTTCGGCGCCGTGAAGGCGATGGCGGGCTACCGGAACTACCGGCGCACGTTCCACACCAGCGCGCCTACGCTGCGCAGCGACATGTACTGGATCGGCGGTCAATACGAAGTGACGCCGTTCATCTCGCTGTTCGCCGCGCTCTACCATCAGGACATCAAGGACGCGAGCGATGCCGATCCGACGCTGTTCTCGCTGCGCGCGCAGTACGCGCTGTCGAAACGCACGGTGCTGTATATGGCGGGAGGTTATGCGATGGCCAAGCACGGCAATGCAGTGAGTCTGTCGCGCGATTTGATTGGCGCGGCGGATACGCAAGCGGGTGTCACGGCGGGTATCCAGCATCGCTTTTGAAGTTTTTCGCTCGCCGAGTCGCACGGCGACGAAGTGGGCACGCTTGATGAATTTTGCCACCTGTAAAGCAGATTTTTCTCGGATCAAATGGAGGTAATGTGAAACCACAACTGATCCACCCACCGCGCCCACCGTGAACATGAGTCCACACGCAAGCGTGTGGACAGATACCAAAACCACGTGAGCAAGGTTAAAGAATGTCTTACGTAGCAAATATGGCTGAAGCCAATTCTCTTAAAGGACAACTTGTCGGCAACGGACAATGCGTGACGTTCGTCCATGCTGTTGTTTCCATTCCACCTTCCTCGTCGTGGCACCAGGGAGAAAAAGTAAGAACCGCGAATCTGATCAGACCAGGATCGGTTGTCGCAACATTCGACCCTAACGGCAGGTACGGAAACCACATTGACGGACGCAGCCATGCAGCCATTTATCTTGGCCGCAACGCCGCCGGTATTCAGGTTCTGGATCAGTGGAACGGACATGCGGTGCAGCCCGTCCACGAACGAACAATCCGCTTCAGAAACGGACACGGAGTGAAAGCCAACGACGGAGATCAATTCTATGTGGTCGAGTGAAAGCCTTTGTGTGGTGTTCTGGGCGGTAGCAAGCGGCGCCGCGGTGGCAGCACCGGTTGCTTGTCCGGCCAATGTGCTCGATTCCGGAGTCCGGCATGTCTTGAACAACGCGGCTTTGTACGATGGGCCGCCGGACCAGATGGTGAGCCTTGCACCCGTACCCGCTGGTCCTGTAGATCACTGGGATACCGATAAGATTGACCCCTATCTCGTCTGCAAATACAAGGGCACAGCCAGGACTGTTACGCTTCACGCGAAGAACGTGAGTATGTGTTCAGCAGGCATGAAGCCATTCAGGGCACATTGCAAGTAACAGACGGATGCCACCTTACGAGCTTGGGACAGCTTCCGAACTCGCAACAGCCAAAACAGCGCGATCCGGCCGACGAGGCAACACTCAATCGTGAGCACGATCGCGTTGTGGAACACGCTGTACATGAACGCGGTGCCGACCCGAATATCACATCACGCTCAACGGACCCAACCTCACGACGAAGATCGCGCCCGATCTTTAGCGTCGGCGAATTGCGTCAGTCAAGCTTTAAAAAACACGCGGCGCGTGGACCGCTGAATCGCCCTCGCGCCGCGTGTTTCGTGCGTTGCCAAACACTTCAGCCGCGCAACGTCACGCGGTGAAGTGTTGCCGCTCAGAAATTGAAGTTATCGATATTGCTCGAATCAAACGTGGTCGGCGGTCCAAGAATGATTTCGCCTTGCGGCCCGATGGTGCGTTTGCCGAGCTTGCCGGCGTCGAACGACTCGCCTTCCTTACCGCTGATTGTACCCGACGACAGCGCCGCCGCGGCATATGCGGCCAGGTAGCCGAGTTGACCCGGATCCCACAACTGGAACGCCTTCACAGTGCCGTTCTTCACGAACGCGCGCATCTGATTCGGTGTGCCCAGACCAGTCACCGCCACCTTGCCCTTGCTCGACGAGGTCGAGATATAGCGCGCGGCGGCGGCAATGCCGACCGTGGTCGGCGCGACGATCGCCTTCAGGTTCGGATACGCCTGCAACAAGCCCTGCGTTTCGACGAACGACTTCTGATCGTCATCGTTACCGTAGGCGATTTTCACGAGCTTGATCTTCGCATACTCCGGCTTCTTCAACTCCTCCTGCATCCACTTGATCCACGTGTTCTGATTGGTCGCGTTAGGCGTGGCCGACAGCACCGCGAACTCGCCCTCGCCGCCCATCAGTTTGGACACCAGTTGAATCTGGCCGCGGCCGATGCCTTCCGCGTTCGCCTGGTTGACGAACAGTTGCCGGCCTTCGGGCGCCGTGTCCGAGTCGAAGGTCACGACCTTGATGCCTTGCGACATCGCCTTCTTCAGATACGGCACCACCGCATTGGCGTCGTTGGCGGCAATCACGATCGCGTCCTGGCGCTGTGTGATCAGCGTATTGATGTACTGCACTTGCGACGACGCACCCGCGTCCGACGGACCCACCGCTTTGCCCACGCCGCCGAATTCCTTGATCGCGGCCATGCCGCCGTCGTCGGCGATCACTTCGTAGGGGTTGTTGATCTGCTTCGGCAAGAATGCGATTTTCAGGCCGCTTTTCAGGCCCGCGGCGGACGCGGCGCAACTGATCGCGATCAACGCGACGCACAGCGCCGCGGTGCCGGTGTGACGTAGAGGTTTGAACATAGAGTGTCTCCTGCCTTGTTGTTGGACGTGGTGTTGTCCGGGTTATCGGTTGTTGGACTTTCTCTTCGTAGACGCAGGCCTTGCTAAAAACGTTAGATGGAAGAAGCGGACTTCGCGATGAAACGCCGGTCGCGCGCCGCGCGCCAGCGGGCAACCAGATTCGGTATCAGCACCGACGCCAGCAGCAGCACGCCGGTAACGATGGTGAGCGTTTCGCTGGACACGTCGTCGAGCGTCAGCGCGTTTTTCAGCACGCCGATGATCAGCAGCGACAGCAGCACGCCGATCATCGACCCGCGTCCGCCGAAAATACTCACGCCGCCGAACAGCACCGCCGCGATCACCGACAACTCGAAACCTTCGCCATTGTCGCCGCGCGCGCTGGTAAAGCGCAGCGTATAGACGATGCCCGCCAGCGCGCTCATGGCACCGGACAGCACGAACAGACGCAAGCGGATCTTCGCCACTTCGATGCCGGAGAACGCCGCGGCGGTCGGATTCGCGCCGATCGCGTAGAGACTGCGGCCGAACGCCGTGGACTGCAGCAGCACGGTGAAGACGATCGCGCCGACGATCACGATGACAAACGGCAACGGTATGAAACTCCCGCCCAGCGTGTCCATGCCGAACGCCGTATAAGCGGGCGGGAAATCCGCCACCGCCTGGTCGCCGAGCAACACATAGGCAAGGCCGCGAAACAGCGCCAGCGTGCCGATCGTGACCGCGAGCGAAGGCAGATTGAGTTTGACGATCACGAGGCCGTTCAGTAACCCGGCCAACGCGCCGGCGGCCAGCACCAGCACGATCACGAGCGGCATCGGCAAGCCCATGTGCCACAGCACGCCCATCAACGCGCTGGATGCGCCGAGCACCGACGCCACCGACAGATCGATTTCGGCGGCGACGATGATGAGCGTCATCGGCAGCGCCATCAAAGCGATCTCGGTCAGATCGGCTAGCACGTTGCTCAGATTCGCGCCGGTCAGAAACACCGGCGACAGCAAGCGTCCGAGCGCGAGCGAAAGAATCAGCACGATTACCAGCAGCACTTCCCATTGCAGCGGCGTTTCGCGTTTGCGCGTGAGCAGCGCGGAATCGGGTTTAGCCATGATCGCGTTTCCTCATCATGCGTTTGGCGACGGAGCGGGCCAGCAAGGTATCGACGGTGATCGCGGCGACGATCAATGCGCCTTCAATGGCCTGCTCCCAGAACGGCGACACGTGCAGCACCACCAGCGCGATGCTGATCACGCCGAGCACGAGCGCGCCGAGCGTCGCGCCGAGAATCGTGCCGACGCCGCCCGTGATCGCGACGCTGCCCACCACCGCGGCGGCCACCACCTGCAATTCGATGCCCTTCGCGGTGCTCGCATCCACAGTGCCGAAGCGCGCCAGCCACAATGCGCCCGCAAAACCGGCAATCGCGCCGGACAGCAGGAAACCCGCCATCACGCGACGTTCGACATTCACGCCGGCCAGACGCGCCGCCTCCGGATTCGAGCCGATCGCGTAGTGTTCGCGGCCGCCGCGAAACTGCTTCAGATAGATGGCAAGACCAATCAGCACGACGATCGCGATCAGTGCGAGTGTCGGGATGCCGAGGAACGTGCCGGTGGCAAGACGCGAAAACGCATCGGGCAAGCTGGTGGCGTTGATCTGTCCGCCGTGCACCCACGCGTAGTCCGCACCGCGAAAAATGTACAGCGTGGACAGCGTCGCGACGAGCGACGGCACGCGCCCTACCGCGACCAGCAGCGCGTTGATGGTGCCCGCCACGAGACCGATGGCAAGCCCCGCTCCCAACGCGACGATCACCGGCATATGCGGAAACGCGACATACAGACTGCCGACCGCATACGCGCTGACGCCGACCGTCGATCCGACCGAGAGATCGATATGCCGCATCAGGATCACCACGGTCATGCCGGCTGTCAGTAAGCTGATAATCGACACATTCAGCAGCACGTCACGCAGATTCTGCAGATTCAGAAACTGAGGCTTCGCGAGCCCGGTGCCCACGATCAACAGAACCAGCACGACGAAGAGCGTCGTCTCGCGGCTCTTCGCGATGCTCGCGGCGAAACCGCCCGGCGAACTGGCCGCGCGCTTCGGGACCGGTGCCTGCACCGGTGCGGGATGAGTGGAAGAATGGCGCATCATGCGGCGTGTCCCAGCGGTGAAATCGGTTGGCCGGGTTGGCCAAGTGCCGCGCCCATGATGCGTTCCTCGTCGGCATCGGCACGCGCTATATCTGCGCTGATACGCCCCTCGTGCATCACCAGCACGCGGTCGGCCATGCCGAGGACTTCCGGCAATTCGCTCGAGATCATCAGCACCGCCATGCCGTCGCGCACCAGTTCGGCGAGCGCGCTATACACCTCGGCCTTCGCGCCGACGTCGATGCCGCGCGTGGGTTCGTCGATGATCAGCACTTTCGGCCCGGTGGCCAGCCATTTGCCGAGCACGACCTTCTGCTGATTGCCACCCGACAACGTGCCGACCGGCGCGTTGGGATCGCCTGCCTTCAGGCGCAGGCGCGTGCCCCATTGACTAGCGAGTTGCGTCTCGCTGCGCGTGGAGATGAGGCCGTGTTTGACGAGACGCCCGAGCACCGTCATCGATGCATTGCGCGCGATGCTCAATTCCAGGGCGAGTCCTTGCTGGCGGCGATCCTCCGGCACGAGTGCGAGTCCAGCGCGCACTGCGGCCGCAGGGCGTCCAGCGGTGAGACGCTCGCCGGCAATCCAGATTTCGCCCGAGTCGAGCGGATCAATGCCGAAGATCGCCCGCGCGACTTCGCTGCGCCCCGCGCCGACCAGTCCGGCGAGCGCGACGATCTCGCCCGCGCGCACGTCGAAGGAGATGTCCTTGAACACGCCGATGCGCGTGAGGCCACGCACCGACAGGCGCACTTCGCCGGGCGGCCGCTCGGCCTTCGGATAGAAGGTTTCCAGATCGCGCCCGACCATTTTGGCGACGATCGACTCGGTGTTGAGATCGGCGGTCAAACCGTCGAAGACTTTCGCGCCATCGCGCATGATCGTGACGCGTTGTGTCAGCGCGAATACTTCGTCGAGCCGGTGCGTGATGAACAGAATCGCCACGTCACGCTCGCGCAGCTTGCGCACGATGGCAAAGAGCCGCTCCACTTCGGGCAGCGACAACGCCGCGGTCGGTTCGTCCATGATCAGCACGTTGGCGTTCAGCGACAACGCCTTGGCAATTTCGATCACCTGCTGATCGGCAATCGACAAACCACGCACCAGTTGATCGGCGCGCAGATCCACACCGAGCGACGCCAGCAAGCCGTCCACCTCGCGGCGCATCGCGTCGTACTGAATCCGGCCGATGCGGTCGACCGGTTGCCGTCCCATGAAGATGTTCTCCGCGATCGACAGATCGAAGAACAGCGTCGGTTCCTGATAGATGACCGCGAGCCCGGCGTCGCGCGCCTCGGCGGGTGTCGCGAAGCGGCGCGCCGCGCCGTCCACCAACAACTCGCCGGTGTCCGGCTGATGCACGCCCGCGAGAATCTTCACGACCGTGGATTTGCCTGCGCCGTTTTCGCCGAGCAAGGCATGCACTTCGCCCGGCCAGAGCGCGAGGTCGCCGTCGGAGAGCGCGCGAACCCGCCCGAAAGATTTACTCGCATGCCGCAATTCGAGCCTCGGCACAGCGGATGTGGGTTGCTGCACTACGTGTCTCCTTCTTTTTCGTGTTCCAGGCAACGTCTTTCAGATGCGGTAGCAACGTTCCGCGTTACGGCAAAACAGCGCTTCTTTTTCGACGACGCTCGCGCCCTCCACAATCGACGCATACGCATGCCACAAATCCGCGTAAGAGCCGAACAGCCGGTCGACCGGAAAGTTCGAGGCGAACATCGCCCGCTCGACGCCGAATGTATCTATCGTTTCGAGTACGTAAGGCCGCAGGCTTTCAACAGTCCACTTATGATCGAACATCGCGAGTCCGCTGATCTTCACGGCGACATTGCGGCAACCCGCGAGCAAGCGCATGCCGTCGCGCCATGCGCGATAACCGGCCACGCTGCTGCGGTCGACGAACATGCCCGCGTGGTTGATCACGAACTGCGTGTCGCCATGCGCGCGCGCCAACGCCGCCGCCTCTTCCATCTGTGACGGATACAGTTGCAGATCGAACGACATGTCGTAACGGCGCAGCAACGCAAAGTGCTCGCGCCATTGCGGCTCGCGCATGAAATGACGGCCGACGTAATCGAACAGCTTGTTCTCGTGCACGTTCAGAATCTGCCGGATGCCACGCGTGTTGGCGAACGATGCATGCGCTTCGAGCACGGCCGGCGCATTCGGCGCGGACAGATCCACCGCGGCGACGATCGCGTTCGGCATGCCGCGCGATTCCTTGCGATCCGCAATGGACTGCAGCCAGCGCGTTTCTTCGACTGGATCGGCGGGATCGTGATTCGCTTCGACGTGCACGAGTTTCAGCACGTCGATATCGCCCGCTTCGCCCAACAGATCGTCGAGCAGGTAGTCGTGCTTCAGATCGCGCGCGTCGCCCACGAACGACACGCCCGGGTTTTCCAGCCACGGATAGCGATGCGTTTTCAGATCCCACAAATGGATATGCGAATCGACCACCTGCATGCGACATCCTCCGTCCGGTAAAGTCGTTTCGAGGTTTGAGATCCTGCCGGATCAGTTCAGCTTAGCGAATTCAAATGAAAGACCGGTTCGAGCGGCTGCTGCACGGGCGTGTGATCCGGGGCCGTCTGCATGATGTCGGCCATGTAATCCCACCATTTGCGCATCACCTCGAGTTGCGGCAGTTCGTCCATGGTGTGGTGGCTGTTTCGCGTCAGCACGGCGAAAAGATGATCCGAGCCCGGATCGAAGAAAATCCGATAGTCGCGCACACCGGCGTTGTGCAATGCATCAACCAGCTCGGGCCAGATTTGCGCATGACGTCGTTCGTATTCCTCGCGCATGCCGGGGTTGAGCACCATCCGGAAAGCGATTGTCTCCATTGCGGCCTGTCTCCCGTCGTATCCGGGCGCTTTTCCAGCGAAGCGTGGAAGCGTCTGATACGACTATAATTCCTGCGTCGATAGCATCTCAATCCGAAGTTGGGATTGGGCGATCCACAAACCGAATCGCATCCGCCCCATGAGCCAACCCTCAGCAACTGTCGCACTCGTCAATCGGCTCAAGTTCAAGCACCTCGCGCTGCTCGTCGCGCTCGACGACGCGCGCAATCTCCATCAGGCCGCCGAGGCCGTCAACGTGGCCCAGCCGAGCGCGAGCCGCATGCTCGGCGATATCGAAGAAGCGTTCGGCTTTCTGCTGTTCGAGCGCAACGCGCGCGGCATGACGCCCACGCCGCTCGGCGTCGTCACGCTGGCTTACGCGCGGCGCGCGCTGGCCGAACTGACCCGTTTCGCCGAAGACCTCGACGTGAAACGCCGCGGCGGTCATGGCCAACTGACGGTCGGCGCGATCATGGGCGCCGCGCCCGATCTGCTCGCCATGGCGGTCGCCGCGCTGAAAACCGAGAGCCCGCTGCTGAACGTGCGCATTCTCGGCGAAACCAGCGACCAGGTCGTGCAATTGCTGCATCGCCGCGAAGTCGACTTGGCGCTTGGGCGCCTGACCAGTCCGCTGCAACACAACGATTTCAGTTTCGAGCCGCTCGCGCGCGAGACGTTGTTGCTGGTGGTGCGTTCGGTGCATCCGCTCGCGCAGCGCGCGCGCCTCACGCTGCGTGAACTGATCGACTGGCCGTGGGTGGCGCAACCTGTCACCAGTCCGGCGCGTGTACTGTTCGAAGAGGAACTCGCGCGCGCGGGACTGGCCACGCCGGTGAACCTGACCGAATGCGCGTCGATTTTTGCCACGCTGCAATTGCTCGAAAATTACGATGCGGTGGCGATGCTGCCGGAGTCGGTGGTGCGGGATCATTTGCGCGGCAAACTGCTGATCGCGCTGCCGCTCGAAATCGGCAAGAGCCTCGCCGGCTTTGGCATTCTCACGCGCAAGGAAGAACCGCTCGCCGAACCGGCGTTGCGCTTCATCGACCTGTTGCGCGGTTTCTCGCGCAAGCTCAAGCGCGATGACACCGCCGCGGCCGCTCCCGACTCGGTGATCGCGTCTTCGGCTCCCGTGAACTGAAATCGGCATCGGCGCGTTACTGCAGGTTGACGAAGAGACCGCCGTCCACCAGCAACGCCGCGCCGGTCACATAGCGCGCGCGGTCGGAAGCGAGGAACGTCACGCAATCGGCGACATCTTCCGGGCGGCCCAGTCTGCCGAGCGGAATGCGCTTTTCGAAGTAGGCTTTTTTGGCTTCGTCGGCGAGGTCTTCCGCATTCAGGTCGGTTGCGATGGTGCCCGGCATCACCGAGTTGCAGCGAATGCCGTACGGTCCCAATGCGACTGCGCAGGATTGCATCAGCGAATGCACGCCAGCCTTGGTCGGCGTGTAATGCGTTTGCATGCCGCCGCCCACTAGCGCGCTGATCGAACTCGTCGCCACGATCGCGCCGCCCGTGCCTTGCAGCTTCATCTGTTGCGCGGCGGCTTGCGTGACATAGAAGGCGCCGTTCAGATTGACCGCCACCGTCGATTCCAATACTTCCGGCGGCATGTCGAGAAACGCGTGGAACGGACAGATGCCCGCGTTGCTGGCTAGCACGTCGACTTTGCCGAAAGCTTCGACCGTATGGCGCACCAGTTGCTGACCGGTTTCGCGTGCGGCGACGTTGCCCTCGATCGCAATCACGCGCCGCCCCAGCGCCTCGATTTCGGCGACCACTTCCGCGACCGCTGAGCGGCGTCCATACGATGCATCGTTATCGCCCCAGTAGTTGATCGCCACGTCCGCGCCTTCGGTTGCGCACGCAACCGCGATCGCACGGCCGATGCCGCGCGAGCCGCCGGTGACGATCACGACCTTGTCCTTGAGCAGCACGTCATTCTCCTTTTATGTTTCTACGTTGCGGCAGATTTCGCGCAGCGAACGCCGCAACTCAACTAACGCAATCAACGCGCGCAATCAACGCGGGTAAGGCCGCACCAATGCACATTCCGGATTCAGCCTCACACCGAATCCCGGCGTGTCCGGCACCTTCATGCGTCCGTTCACCGGCACCGGCTCGTCGAGCAGCAGCGGCGTGAACATCGGCACGACCTCGTCGGCCTTGGGCGCCATCATCAGAAACTCGGCGAACGGCGAGTTGTGCCGCGTGACCACGAAGTGATAGCTATACACCGATGAACCGTGCGGCACGACCATCACATTATGGGCATCCGCTAACGCGGAGATCTTGATCAATTCGGTAATGCCGCCGCACCAGCCGACATCCGGTTGAATCAGATCGCAACATTGCATCTCGAGCAGCATGCGAAAGCCCCAGCGCGTCGCTTCGTGTTCGCCGGTCGACACCATCATGCCGCGCGGCACGTTGCGGCGCAGTTCGGCGTAACCCCAGTAGTCGTCGGGCGGCAGGCATTCTTCAATCCACTTGAGGCCGTATTCGTGCGCCGCTTGCGCGACCCGCGTCGCATACGGCACGTCGAGGCTCATCCAGCAGTCGTACATCAGCCAGAAGTCGTCGCCGACGCGGCTGCGCATGTCCGCGAGCTTTTCCAGATTCTGCTTGAGGCCCGCTTCGCCTTCAGCCGGACCGTGCTGCAACGGCAGCTTGCCGCCGATAAAACCCATCTCCTTCGCGAGATCGGGCCGCGCGCCGGTTGCGTAGAACACGAGTTCGTCGCGCACCGGACCGCCCAATAGCTGGTACACCGGCTCCTTGCGCACTTTCGCGAGCAGATCCCACAACGCGAGATCGACGCCCGAGATCGTATTCAGCACCACGCCTTTGCGGCCGTAGTACAACGTGGAGAAGTACATCTGATCCCACATCTTCTCGATGTCGGTAACGAGTTGGCCTTCGAGAAAACGCGCGAGATGTTTCTCGACGATGAATGCGCCGATCTCGCCGCCCGTCGTCACCGCGAAACCGACGGTGCCGTCGCTCGCTTCGATCTCCACCACCAGCGTGCCGAGCACGTTGATACCGAACGACTGGCGGCTCTGCCGATACTCCGGATAACGCGCCATCGGCGTGGAAATGTGATCGTCGATCCAGTGTCCGCCGGGTTGGTCGTGATAATCCGCACCGCCGCCGCGGACGATGAAGGCACGCACGTGCCGGATGGTAGGCATGGCCATGAATGGGGCTCCGTTATGAGTGCGTCGAGCGAGCGCCTAGCGGGCGCGATGCAGTAAGGTTTCGAAAGTGGTGTGCGGCTGCGCGGGATCGCGGCGCAAGAGCGTGCCGATCAGCAGCGCGGCGAGCAGACTCGACACGCCCAGCACGACCAGTCCCGCCGACGTCGACGAAAACGCGTGTTCCGCCGCGGTGCGCAAGCTCGGTGCGATGAAGCCGCCGAGTCCGCCGAGCGAATTAATCAAGGCGATGCCGCCCGCCGCGGCAGCGCCCGTGAGGTAACGCGTGGGGAAGGTCCAGAAGAGCGGCTGCGCCGCGATAAAACCGCTCGCCGCACAACAAAGGGCGAGCAAGCCGAGCAGCGGGCTATGCACGAGTCCCGACACGCCGATGCCGAGCCCGGCGACGACATACCAGGTCACGGCCAGCGCGCACAGCCACGGCAACGCGGCGACGAGTCCCACGCGCAAACCGACCGTCGTGCCAAGGAATGCCGCCACCTGTTGCGGCAAATAAAAGATCACGCCGTACACGCTCATCTGGATCAGCAGATAGATCGCCGACAGCAGCAACACACGGCGGTCCACCAGCGCCGCGAGAATGCGATGCGGGCCGTGCGCGGACGCAAGCAGTGCGTCGTCGTCGAGAGCCGCGCGCAAGCTGGCGCGCTCTTGCGGTTCGAGCCAACGCGCATCTTCGGGACGATTGTCGAGATACCAGAAGGCCCACACGCCGACCACTGACGCCAGCGCGCCTTCCACCAGAAAGAGCCATTGCCAGCCGGTAAGTCCAAGTGCACCGTGCAATTCGAGCAGCGAGCCCGACAAGGGGCTACCGAAAATAAACGCCAGCGGCGCGCCGAAATAGAAGACGCCCACCGCGCGCGCCCGGGACGACTGCGGAAACCAGTGCGTCAGATAATAGATCACGCCGGGAAAGAAACCCGCCTCGGCGACGCCGAGCAGAAACCGCAGCGTGTAGAACGCGGTTGGCGTATGAGCAAGGCACATGGCCGCCGATACGAGCCCCCACGTCACCATGATCCGGCACATCCAGGCACGCGCGCCGACCCGATGCAACAGAAGATTGCTCGGCACCTCGAACAACGCATAGCCGACGAAAAACACCCCCGCACCGAACGCAAACGCCGCATTCGACAGACCGGTATCGTGCTGCAAGGCCTTCTGCGCGAAACCGATATTGGCGCGATCGAGAAATGCCAGCACGTACATCAGCAGCAGAAACGGCAGCAGCCGGCGCATAACCTTGCTGTTGATCGCCTCGAGTGAAACGGGCGCAGGCGCTTCCATGTCGTCTCCTTCGCAGAGCGCGCGGGCGGCGGCTCTGCGTTTTCTTGTCTTGTGTACCGCTACTGAGATCAGGCTCGCGTGATGCCGCGTCGCCTCAGTACGTTGCGCGACCGCCGGACAGGTCGAACACCGATCCGGTGCTGAACGCGCAGTCCTCGGACGAGAGCCACAGAATCAGCGACGCCGCTTCTTCCGGCAACAGGAAACGGTTCATCGGAATCTTCGAGAGCATGTAGTCGATGTGCTGCTGCGACATCGAATCGAAGATCTCGGTTTTGGCCGCGGCCGGTGTGACGGCATTGACGAGAATGTTCTTCGTCGCGAGTTCCTTGCCGAGCGATTTGGTCAGGCCGATGAGACCTGCCTTGGAGGCGCTGTAGTGCGAGGCGTTCGGGTTGCCCTCCTTGCCGGCCACCGAGGCGATATTGACGATCCGGCCATAGCCCTGCTTGAGCATTTGCGGCACGACCGCGCGACAGGTGAGATACGGGCCGATCAGGTTCACGTCGATCACGCGGCGCCAGACGTCGGGCTCCAGTTCCCACGTGGCGCCGTTGCCGCCGGTAATGCCGGCGCAATTGATCAGCACGTCGATCGCGCCATGATCGGCGACGGTTTGCGCCACCGCCTGCGCGACGGCGGCTTCCTGCGTGAGTTCGACGGTGACCGCGGTGACTTTGCCCAGTTCGCTAAGCTCACGCTGGCTGCGCGCGAGGCGGTCCGCGTCCACGTCCCATAGCGCGATCGAGGCGCCCGAGTTCAGCGCCCGTTGCGCCACCGCGTAGCCAATGCCACGCGCGCCGCCGGTAATGGCGACTACGCGCCCCTCCAGATCGATTCGGTTCATCGCTGTGCTCCTTGGCAGGCCTATGCGGCGTGCCTTTGTGTTGTTGTATGCCGGCTGGTTGTGCTGTCAGTGCTGCTTGTGCTGACGGTTCAGCCAATATACGAGCGCTGCGATGCGCTAACAATTCGAGTATTGGAGGGGGTGATAACAAAAGTGGATCGCGGAAAGCGAGGCAAACCCTGGTATTAATCCGCCCTCCCCGTCATTGAAACTTCATATATTGACGGGACAATCGCGCCACTGAGAGAGAGAGCGGGCTGTTGTTGCCCATAAAAATCGAATGCAAATCCAGCTGAATACACCGGCCAGCAGAGTCAGTTTTCATCGGGGATTCGGTCTGCGTGCAAGTACGACGCCCACGGGCGATGGCTTGCACTCGGCGGATCTCGTCATCGAAGAACCCGGACGCCCTCCGCGCGCGTTCAACTCGCTAGACTTTTTCTACGACCACGAACAGGCAATCGGCTACGCAACCGCTTGGGGGCGTATCTGGGTCGACTCGAAGATGTAGAGCGCTTCATTGGACGTCCGTGCCTGCGTCACCGTTGCCAGGACGACGCCTTATCCCTGTGGCAGCGCACGCCTCGCTGGTCCATACTAGTGCAGCGCAATCGCGCTCAAACCCCGGAGGGACGGCCCCATCCAACCCCTTTTACTTTATTTTTTTGCACTTGCACAACCGCTCCATCGAGCCGGATACTGATTTGGCCCGCGCTGTCACCGGGTGCATCAGTCTTCGCCCGCTCCGCGCGGGCTCATTTCGAACGATGGATGCGAACGTCAGGAGGCGCCATGGAAGTCTGCGATGGATGCTCCGACATCGACGGCCTGCCAGTCGATGTGCAACGGCAGGAAAACCTCACGCTCATCGGTGTCGCGGAGTGCAACGGCACGCTCGTCCTCGAGCACTATCGCTGCGATAAATGCCGGGCCGTTATCGCCAGACAATTCACGGGCGACTCCGACGAACGGGTCTGGAGCGTAATCGAAGCCTCTCCTTAGGCAAGCGACGCCACCATCCGTCAACTCAGTGCCATTCACGGTGAACGCCTACAATCAGCAAGGCATGATGCGGCACACACACGCCGCAGCGCTTCCCTGTTGATTCCGGAGGAACCATGAGTCGAACTGAGACTGCATTGATTGTCGGCGCGGGTAAGGGCTTGAGCGCCTCCCTCGCACGCCTGTTTTCGGCGGAGGGCATGCAGGTCGCGCTCGCCGCCCGCGATACCAGCAAGCTGACGGACCTGGTCGACGAGACGGGCGCCCTGCCCGTGAGTTGCGACGCCAGTCAAACAGACCAGGTCACGGCACTCTTCGAGCGCGTGGAAAAAGCATTCGGCGTCCCCGATCTCGTCGTGTACAACGCGAGCGGCCGCTATCGCGCGCCAGTTGAAGCCATCGAGCCACAGAAGCTCGAAGACGCCTTCAAAGTGACTGCCCTCGGCGGCTTTCTCGTGGCCCAGGCCGCGGCGGTGCGCATGTTGGCGCGCGGCCACGGCACTGTACTGCTGACCGGCGCGACTGCCAGCGTGAAAGGACTGCCCGGCTCGACACCATTCGCCATGGGCAAATTTGCGCTACGAGGCATGGCCCAATGCATGGCGCGCGAGTTGGCGCCAAAGAATATTCACGTTGCGCATTTCGTGATCGACGGCGGCATCGCCAGCAGCGCGAGAGGTCCGGAAGAAGGCGGCGCGGACGACAAATGGCTGGACCCCGATGCCATTGCAAGGGAATACCTTCACATTCATCGTCAGCATCGCAGCGCGTGGACGTGGGAGGTCGAACTGCGCCCGTGGGTCGAGCGGTTCTAGGCCTCGTTGCTCGTCTGACCTAACGCACCAGAAACCCGTAGGTCAGCGGGTCACGCTCGTCGATAATCCAGGTCGCGAAGCCGCACACAAAGGCGTTGCCTTCGACTTCCGGAATGACGGCCTTGAAATCGCCCACCGTGGTTTCGCTCAGGACGCGCCCTTTGAACACGGTGCCGATAATGGACTCGTTCACCAGGGTGTCGTCCTTGCCCAGCTTTCCACGCAAATAAAGCTGCGCGACCCGGCCTCCCGTTCCGGAGCCGGTCGGTGAACGGTCCACCTCACGATCGGCAAACACACAACAGTTGGCTTGCGTCGAAGCCGCATGCCGCGGCGCATTCGCAATGATGGTGCCGTAGATGTGGTTGATCTCGGGGATAAAAGGATGCTCGACAGGAAACGCCTTGTTGGCCGCCTGCTTGACTTCATCGCCGAAGCGGATGAGCTCTTCCACCGACGACTCCCGCACCGCGAGACCATGCGGCTCGCCGTCGGTGTAAAAGTAGAACGCGCCGCCAAACGCGATATCGCCCGTCACCGAACCGAACGACGGCGTCTCGACGGTCACGTCCTGCTTCCAGATAAACGACGGCACGTTGACGAAGCGAACATTGCCGGCGTGCTCGCCATCCCACTTCACGAATGCTTCGATGAACCCGCACGGCGCGTCGATGCCCACGCGCGTTTCGGGTATCTCACGCTGAACCCAACCCAGTTCGACCGCCGCCGTCGACAGCGCGATGACACCGTGGCCGCAATGGTCGCTGTACCCTTCGTTATGAAGGAAGATGATGCCGAAGTCGGCATTCGGGCTGACTGGTTCTGTCAGATACCCGCCGTACATATCGGCATGCCCACGCGGTTCGAACATCAACGCCCGGCGGATATCGTCCGCGTTTTCCTTCAGCCATGCGCGCCGCTTGACGATCGTGTCGCCGGGCAGACGCGGCAAACCGCTGGTGACAATGCGGAATGCCTCGCCGCCGGTGTGAACTTCAACAGTCTGGATAGTGCGTGAAATTTTCATGTTTGCTTCATGAAGTCAATGGGTCGCTTGCCGTTACTGTCCGTAAGGGACCGGCAAGCCGTTCTTGATGCCGTACACGGTAGTCGGCGCGCCCTTCAGGTCACCGGACTCGTCGAACGAATAGGTGCCCGCGACGCCCTTATAGTTTTCCTTCGCGAGTTGGGCGGTCAGCTTGGCCTTGTCCGTTGTGGTTCCCGCCTTCACCATCGCGTCGGCCAGCAACTTGACGCCGTCGTAGTAACTCACGGCATAGACCTGCGTATCGATGTTATAGGCCGCCTTGTACTTTTGCAGAAATTCGCGGCCGGCCGCTGTCTTCTCCAGCGCAATGCCGCCCTGCGCGCAATACACGATCGATGCCGCTTCGCCCGCGACCTTGCCCATGTCAGCCGAGCAGATGCCGTCGCCGCCGAGCAGCTTCGCCCTCAGTCCGCGTTGGCGCATCTGTTTGGCCATCGGCGCCCCCTGCGACGCGTACCCGCCGAAGAAAATCACATCGGGATTTTTGGCCTTGATGGTCGTCAGAATGCCGAGGAAGTCGGTCGCCGACGAGTTGGTGAATTCCTGAGCCACGATCTGAATGCCGTTCGCCTTGGCGACCTTCGTGAACTGTTCGGCGACGCCTTGACCATACGCCGTGCGGTCGTCGATGACAGCAGCCGTCTTGGCCTTCAAGGTCTTCGCGGCGAACTGCCCCATCGTGCCGCCCAGTTGCTCGTCGCTCGCGCCGATCCGGAAGATGTTCTTGAAGCCCTGCTTCGTCAGCGCCGGGTTCGATGCGACCGGCAGCATCGGCACGTTTCCGGCGTTGTAGACGCGCGAGGCGGGAATCGCCACGCCCGAATTGTACGGTCCGACGACCGCGACTACGCCGCTATCCACCAGTTTCTGCGCAACCTGCACGCCGATTTTCGGGTCCGCCTGGTCGTCTTCCGAGTCCAGTTTAAAGGTGACCTTCTGACCTGAGACGGTAACACCCGCCTTGTTCAGCTCGTCGACGGCGAGCCGCGCCCCGTTCTCGTTGTCCTTGCCGTTCGGTGCCTGCGGACCGGTGAGCGGCGCCGAATGACCGATGGTGACGACAACCTGGGCACTCGCGGACAGGGTGAAACCAGCGGCCATCAATGCGGCCGCAGTCATTGCAAGACATCGCATACCGGACTCCGATTGGACTAGGGAGCAATCACCTTATGCTCAATTGGGTTCCAGTTCAATCGAGCGGTACGCCAGGCTCCGCGTCTCCAGATGATCCATCCGTCACCGCTCGGCTCGAAAATCATCAAAGCCGCAGCAGTTCGTTTTTCATCCACTCGTGAACCGCGTGACTCAATTCCTGCTGGGTCATGTCCTGCGGAGACAACGGCGGGCCGACCACCACGCGAATATGCCCGCGGCCGTCGGGCCAGCCTTTCGTCGGCCAGACCTTGCCCGCGTTCAACACCACGGGCACGGCCGGCACGCCGGTCGCGCACGCCAGCCGAACGCCGCCGGACGTCATTCGCAACGGTGCATCGTGCGCCACCCGGGTGCCCTCCGGGAAAATGACGACGACGTCGCCCTTGGCCAGCCTCTCCGCGCTTTCCTTCGTCACAGCCTGGTGAGCCTGTCGCGCGGAACCGCGATTCAGGCTGACCATATCGAGGCCGCGCAACACCCAGCCGAAGAACGGGATGCGCAGGAGATCCTCCTTGAACACAAAACTGATGCGGCGCGGGAAAAGCGCGAGGAATGCGAGCGTTTCCCACGTCGACTCATGACGGCTCAGGATGATCACCGGGCCGTCGGGAAGATTGTCGAGCCCGTCTACCGAACATGAAACGCCGGGTAGCCAACGCATGACGAAAACCAGCGCACGACACCACTGCTTGGCGAGCCAGTATCGTCCAGCGCGTCCGACGAAGGGAAAGAGAAGCAGGATAAGGATTGAATACAGCGTGCCGCTACCGAGCAGGTAGACGATAAAAAGCCATTTGGTAAAAGTTGAGCGCATCGGGACCTGAATCGGATGGTAAGCGGCGGAAGGAGTTCATGGTAACGCGTTGAGACTCCGACGTGAGTGATACGTTCGGTCGCGCGGGAGACGCGCGCCGGGCGCTCCCGCCGCTCACCGACGTATCGAATTCGGCTTGCGTTCCTCGTCCTTGTCACGCATCCGTTTCTGGACGACACCCGGCGCACTCAGAACGGCCCCCGACTCGCGAGCCGGGCATAGTCGTCCTTGAGCGTGCCAATGCGTCGCCGGTAGGCATTGAGCAGACACGATTGATTACCGCCGCATGCTTTTCTGGACTTCAGCCACACCTGCTGCTCGTCCTGCATATTGCCCCGCGTGCCCATTGCAACCAGGCCCGTGAGCATCTGGTAGCGCACGGACATTTCGACGTCCATCTCACTCAGTTGCCGTGATGCGCATACGGCCTTTTCGTCCGGCAAGCGCGCCCGGCCGCAGTCGAAGCTGGCGGCGAATGCAGACGCGGAACTGAGCGTGACCATTGCCAACAGCGTCCATCGCAAGTGTCGTTTCATGCCTTGATCGCGTTGTCGATTCATCACTGTTTCGCGGTCGAGTTGAACTATCGTGAGCATGGTCCGAACGGCTGGACCGATACCCGACAATTATTCCGTACACGCCGGGCAAGCCACCGCTTCAGCGGCGACCTTCTGCTCGCTGCGGCCAAAGCTGGCCAGCGCGGCCAGCCCCAGCAACGCGAGGCCGCTACCGAACAGAAAGTCCGCGGAAATCCCCACATGATCGACCACCACGCCGCCCACCAGCGACCCCAGCGCAATCGCCACCTGAATGATGCTCACGAACAATGCCGAGCCGGCTTCGGGCGAATCCGGCGTGGCACGCTGAATCCAGATGCTGAAACACAGCGGCAACGCGCCGAAGGAAATGCCCCACGCAAGCACCAGCGCCACGACGCCGATCGTCGAATGCTGCAGCAGCGGCAGCAACACCAGGGCGAACATCAGCAGTGAAACCATCGCACCAACCGACACTTTCAGATTGCGCGTGACCGTCGACGATACGGCGAAGTTCGAGAAGAACCCGATAATGCCAAAGCCAAGCAGCAGCCACGTGATGGTCGACATGTCCAGATTCGCGTTGCGCAGCAGGAAAGGCGTGATGTACGTGTACGAGGAAAAATGCGCGCCGAAAGCGAGTGCCACCATCAGCATGCTTCGGCGCGGATGCGGCTGGCGCAGCAGCGCCACCAGATCACGCAGACGCAGCGCGGCAGTCGACGGCAAGGACGGCACGAAGAAGAATTGCGCGATCAGCGCGACCGCGACCAGCACGCCGGTCGCCATGAACGACACGCGCCATGATGCGAAGCTCGCGATGAACGTGCCGAGCGGCACGCCGATCACCGTTGCGCACGTCACGCCGGTGAGGATCGTCGCCATGGCGCGTGCCGAATCCTTCGGCTTCACGAGACGCCCGGAGGCCGCCGTGGCCAGAGTCCAGAAACCGCCCAGCGCGGCGCCGAGCAGCGCGCGCCCGAGCAGCATGCAGAGGAAATTCGGCGCAAACGCGGAAATCAGATTCGACGCCAGCAGCAAAGCCGTCAGTAAAAGAAAGACCCGCCGGCGATCCATGCGCCCCGCCACCAGCATCAGCCCCGGCGCTGAAATAGCCGCGATGACGCCGGGGACGGTGACCATCAGGCCGGCCGTGCCAGGCAACACGCCCAGATCGGCGGCGACGCGCGGCAACAGTCCGACCGGCAAGAACTCCGTCGTCACGAAAGCGAACGCGCCAATGGCGACTGCCATGACAGCCAACCAGGAACGCAGGGACGACGAGGCGCCATCGTCCAGCGAGGCGGTGCTCGCGGGCAGATTGTCTTCGATCAACATAGTATTGTTTGCGAGTCTCTTAACAACGGGTGGGATTGGAGCGGCCGCACCTCGCTAATCCAGTCGCAGATCGCCCGGCACGATTAAAAAAGCAGGCCATATTGGCCTGCTTGCCGGAAAGTGACGCGATTGCAGTCTGGACAATCAGCGGGTGAAAACCCGAATGGACTACACCATAACATCGTATTAATTCGCTCGCTGACGACTCCGGAAAATTGCAGTCGAGCGTGGGGTTATTGGTGCGGATCTCACGCTTGGCTGCCTGCGTGCGAATGACGCGGCAGGGCATAGCGAAGCGCGAGCGTCACCTGGGCACAGCGCTTGCTGAAGCGCACGTCAGCGTTTTTAACAACCGCTCATCCGCTCACAAGAAAAGAGGACATCGCCCATGGTTACTACCCGCCCTTGCACCGCCACTTGCGTGATCGACGGCATGCCGCTCACCGTCACCTTCTATCCGGACAACGGCGTGCTGCGCATCGCGGATTCGTTGGGGACGTGCATCAAGGAAACGCGCTGGCATGCGTCGTGGCGCGCACTGCTGGACGAATTGCGCGGATTCAGCGAGCGCGCCGCCGTGGAAGGACAGGGCTTCAACACGATGATGGGTCGTTTCGGCGAGCGCGCCGATCATCCGCTACACACAATGGCATTCGCATAACGGCAGCTGACGGGAAGCGGTGCCCGCCATCGCGCACCGCATTCCCAAAGATAGACCGGTCATTGACCAAAATAGATTCTGCATTGCGGCCCAGAAGACGTGCAGGGCTGGCCTTGCCGGCCTCCCGCTTCCGATTGCCCCGTGGCCACGCCTCCGTAGGACACGTTGCGCACCGGCTGGGCGCCGGGCATGCCCTGTCCCGATTCGCTGAACGACATGTCGGTCGTCGCTTGCGCCGATTCGTTCGCGTTCTGCTGCATCAGCGCGCGGCCCGACATGCCGGTGCTCTGCTGGCCTTCGATGCCCAGCGCGGCCGCAGTTTTCGGCACCAGCAGAAGCACGGCGCTGGCCAGCGCCATCCATAATCGTAGTTTCATGTCCAGACTCCTTGAATCCGGCGCAGCAGTTCTCGTCCTCCAAAGAATTGATCCGCGAAAAAAAGCCAGGCTGCCCAATGGGCTGACGGACGAGTCGATGCCGATGCCAACTGCTGCGGCGAGTCATCGAACTAAACGAGTAATGAGTTGCCAGACCTGCAACCGATGTCGGACGCGTTCTCGCGGCTGGCCGGAATCAGTCGCCGCAGGCTGGAAGCACGGATTTTGGCTCCGCTGTTTTCTTTATAGCTCGGCCAATCAGGAATTCAATCGCGGAACACCCGGTCCGGTCTGCCGCAGCCGGAGTAGTTCGATAGAAGGGATTTGCACAAAATCATCCAGACCGGTACGTGCGTTGGCCGCACAGTGCGTTATGATGCTGACATAACGTCAATAATCGGCCCCACGCGAAGTACCGGCGAGAGACGGAGCGTGGAGATGAAACCGGCCTGCCGCAATCAGTGCATCGTCAATACCGTTTTTTCCCTTGTGGGCATGAGGCTCAGCGTGAGTCGTACGCAGCCTTCCTTGCCGCGCGGCAAAGCGCTTGAATATTCACTGATCGACATCCCTGAATTTGATAGGCGGCCGGGTCGGCTAATTGCTGCGCCGCGATATATGGTGCGACGTTTTTTAAATGCTGCCTTTGGAATTTCCTTCAATCGATAACCACACCGCGGGCCGTCCCCATTTATATGGGCCGATGCTTTCGCGGATTTCCCTTGCAATCTGTAATTGACAGAACGCCGGACGTTTTAGAAGGACGAATATCTTATGGACGAAAGGAAGCGAGATAGCATGATTGCGTATCTCCGCCATCGCATGGAAGAGTTTGGCATCAAACCAGAAGACCTTGCTGCAGTGCTGGCATCCGAGCCGGCCGCGCAAAAGGCTGAACGCTACCGTAGCGCAACTGGAGATAGCTGGGACGGCCAGGGCGAAATGCCCCAGTGGCTGAAACAGGCAATCAGCGCAGGTCAATCCATCGACCACTTTGAATTGTCGGCCGCGCCGGCGCCTGCCCCGCAGCCGAAAAAGCGCGTGGACTGGCAGAACGACCCGTTCGCCGGAAGCCCGCTTGCGCGTTCGAACAACCGATAGACCACCGCATTTTCCAGCCGCTAGCGTAGAGAAATCACCCCGCACTTCCTCCGTGGAAATCGCTGTTTCGGCAGATTCGCAAGCACGCCTGTACCCGTGCCACGCACGCATGTGATGCGTTGTCGCGTGCGCTTGACCTGCGTTGCCCCGCATTGCTCATTTGCATCCAGACGCCTGTGCCCGCCGTATATCCCGACAGAGCAGCGCAATGGCGCGTTGCATCTCGAGGACCGCTCACGGCAATCACGAGCCGTATACGTTCGGCTCACAGCGGTCCTGATGCCGATGAGCTCGCAAGGAGAAAGGTCATGCGCAACTCAATGCTGAAAATCATGCTGGGGTGCGTCGCCGCGCTTTCCGTGGCAAACGGTGCGGCGCTCGCACAAGGCGGCGGCAACGGCCAGGGCGGCAGCGGCGGAGGCAACGCGCACAGCGCGGCGACCGCGGGCATGACCAATTGGGGCGATCCCGTCTCGAATCCACTGGACCCGATGCCGGGAACCATCATGAAAAACATGGATTCGGCCAATGGCAAACCGCAGCCGGTGTCGCCCGGCGATTCAATGAATGCAGGGAAGCCCGCGCAGTGACTCTTGCTGGCGTTTCGCCTCAGGCCTGACTAAGACCGAGGCGGCGCCTGCGCAAAGTGTTCAGGCGTCACACGTCGTGACGCGCTGCGTCGAGGCACTCAAAGCGGGGATCGCGGCCGCAGTGGCCGCAACGCTGGCCGGCGTCGCATATTGCGGCAGTTCGATAAACGCGCTCATCTGCCGCACGATTTGCCAGAACACCTTCTCGAATAGACGCGCCCGCTCGGACTCGGCGATGTCGTCGGCGAGCGGATCGGCGAAGGCCCACGTGCACGACGCAGGCTCGCCAGGAAACGCGGGCGTGTGATGTGCGTCGACGGATTCGTCCAGCGCGACGACTAGATCCATGCGCGGTGCCCACTCGCCGGTGAATTCCAGCCAGCTTTTCGGGCTGAGAATGCCGAGGTCCGAGATGCCGGGCCGCAATTGCGCGACCGCGAATGGATGAACCCGCGCGGCCGGTTCCGGCCCCGCGCTGAACGCGTCGAACCGGTGTCCCGCCAGTTCCCGCAACAAAGCTTCGGCAATGATGCTGCGCGCTGAATTCTCTCGACAGAGAAACAGCACCTTATATTTTCTGGTCACGCTTACCCCGTACCCGTGTTTTTTTGTTTGATTCTGTGTGCAATTCTGCCGGCTCAGTCTTGCGCCCTCGTGACACTACGATGTTCAAATTTGTTGCGCCACGAGAATTTGTACCAGGGATCGATCGCTCACGGGCACCGCGCGTCGCGTTTGCGCGGGAGTGTACCAGCGCGAGCGTCGAGCTTTCATTAAGCCTTCAGTGGAGCGCCTGACGGGATCGCGCGCTTCAGACAGCAGCGTCGCTCTCGCGTCGGTCGGAGACGATCCGGTTGGCCGCGTCGTTTCCGTCGGACGCCGCGGCGGGCGACGTGTCGAACATCATGGCCGCGGGCGGGTTGCTGATCGCCTTGACGCCATTGGCGATGCTCGGTGCCGCGACGTAGGGAACAAATGCCGCCACCGCAACTACAACGATGAAAGTGAACATGGCCGTCGTGCCTCTCGGGACTGACTGCGTGAAAGTCAAACGAAGCAGGACCGCGTGGCAATGAGCAGGCGTCGCTCTTCACGGCGGCGTTCGAGCGACCACTGTCGCGGACGTGTCATTGATTCTAGAAGTGCAAATTCGAACGCTAAAGGCCGCTGTCTATATCAATTCGGTCTACCTCTATCGCCTACCGGCCAGAGCGTCATTCCTCACACGGCTGCGGATTCGGTGGTCTCGCATTGCGGCTCGCCGCTTCGATCGTCGCGCAATCCTGTGCGACTCAAAAACGCGAACGACGCAAATGCGGACAGCAGCGTGATCGCGATCAACACGTGCAACAGGCGAGTGAACGCGTGAGTGTAGGTCAGCGCCAGTTCGCGCCTGCCGATTTGGGGCAGGCTCGCGGCCGCTTGCGCCAGGCCGCCCGTCGTCAACCGCTGCGCGGCTTCGGCGAGATGGGCGGCCATCGCGGGGTCGGCGTGCGGCACGAGTCGCGCGAGGCTCGCCTGCGCCAGTCCGGCGAGCAAAGCCGTGACGATGGCCAGCGCGATGCCCTCGCCCGCCACGCGCGTCGTGCTGAAAATGCCCGACGCCATGCCCGCGCGCTCCTTCGGCACGACGCTTACCGAGAGGCCGTCCATCAAGCCCCACGGCATGCCCGCGCCGATGCCGGTGACAAGCATCGGCAGGATGATCGACGCCCGCGAGGCGCTCATGTCGACGCGGCTCAACCAGTAAAGCCCCGCTGCGGCGACCAGAAAACCGATACCCGACAACACGCCCGCCGAGATCCAGCGCGTGAGTGAAGCGGCGAGCATCGGCACGACGAGCATCGGCACCGATAGCGCGATCATCAGAAGACCGGCGTCCATCTCGCTGAGACCTTCGGCGCCGATGAAGCGCAGCGGCAGCATCACGATGAGCACGATGTAGCAATAGCAGGTGCCGACCGGCAGAATCTGCACCCCCACGAAGCGCGGATAGCGGAACAGGCTCAGTTCGAGCATCGGCCGCGCGACGCGCATTTCCACTAGCACGAACGCCGCCAGCAACAGCGCCGACGCCGCCAGCGTGCCGGCCACCAGCGGGCTCGACCAGCCGCTTTGCGGCGCCTGGATCACGGCGAAAGTGAAGAGCGCCAGCGTGGCGGTGAAGGTGATCGTACCCGGCCAGTCGAGGCCGCTTGCGACCGGATCGCGCGTCTCGCGCATACGCGGCACGCCGAAGATGAAGGCCAGCGCGCCGATCGCGGCAATCGCCAGGAAGATCGCGCGCCAGCCGAAGTGCGTGATCAACGCGCCGGCCATCAGCGGACCGAACGCGAGTCCGATGCCGAAGCTCGTGCCCAGCATGCTGAACGCCCGGGTGCGGGCGTGGCCGTCGAATTCCTGCGCGAGCGCCGCCGATCCACTCGCCAGCGACGCCGCCGCGCAGACGCCCTGCATCGCGCGCAAGACGTCGAGCCAGACGACGGACGGCGCGAAACTCATCGCCAGCGAGGTCACGATGAAGCCGCCCAGGCCGCTCACGAAAAGCCGCTTGCGGCCGAACTGGTCGGCGAGCGCACCGGCGGCCATCAGCAGGCTGCCGAAACTGAGCATGAAGGCATTCGTGACCCAGGTCAACGCGCTCGCGCTGCCGCCCAGGTCGCGCCCGATTGCGGGCGTCGCGACCGCGCCGCCGGAAAAAGCTAGCGGCAGCACCAGCGCGGCGAGACAGACGGCGGCGAGAATCAGCGGTTTGCCGCTGTCCGTTTTGTATGAGGTTGCAGTGTTCATCAACTGGCCCTTCGATAAGAATCCGGAAGTGGCGCGGACGATCGGGCACCGGCCAGGCGCGGGCCGAGCGCGCTTCGTCAAGCGCTCAAGGTCGCTATTCTGTTGGCGGATTGGCGACGGATAAAGAGCGTGCTTGTCGTCACTGAGCCACCTGAAATGCGGCAATCGCCGCCGCCTGGCCCGGCCCGCCGCCAGGGCATTCGGCGTTGCGTGCCCGCCGATTGTGCTGCTGAGCGCGACGCACTATTTACCCCAGACGGATTTATCGCGGCCAGTCCCGCCTTCATACTGAGCTTGAGAGTTTTTGCGCGGACGTCATGCCGACCGGCCGAGCGCCACGCCACACCACGACGGAAATCACGGGATGCTGAACAGAAACGCCATTAGCTCGGGCGCCTACCTCGAAAGTTTTGAATCGCTGCCCAAGGAAATGCTGTGGACGCAGGCGCAAATCGACGCGTCGCTCGCGCACACCATGCAGCAGCGTCCGGACACCGGCGATGTCTGGGTCTTCGCCTACGGCTCGCTGATGTGGAATCCGATCTCGGACTTCGACAGCCGCCGCATCGCGACCCTGCACGGCTGGCATCGCAGCTTCTGCATCCGCATGATCGCCGGACGCGGCACGCCGCAGCAGCCGGGCCGCATGCTTTCGCTCGAACTGGGCGGCAGCACGCAAGGCGTCGCGTTGCGCCTGTGCGGCGAGACGCTCGAAGAAGAGCTGCGCATTCTCTGGATTCGCGAGATGGTGACCGGCGCCTATCGTCCGACGTGGGCGCCGCTCACGCTCGAGGACGGCACCGAACTATCGGCGATCGCCTTTGTGGCGGATCACGGGAATTCGCAATACGAAGGCGACGCGCGAGCACCGCTGATCGCACCGTTGATGGCGGTGGCGACCGGTCTGTTCGGCACCAACGCGGAGTACGTGTTCAAGCTGCAGAGCGCGCTCGCAGACTGCGGCCTGAACGATCCTTATATCGACGAACTCGCCTCAGAACTGACGCGAATCGCCCGGCAGCCGGCGTGATGCGTCAAAACCGCAAGCCGTTGAGGAACTGAAACCACAAACCTTCGAGTACGCCGGCCGGATGGGTCTCGGCAGCGGGTTCTTCGCGCTTGCCCGAATTGGCGCGGCCGGCCGGCGCGCCATGCCTGGCGGCGTCCTGTTTCACTGAAGTTGCCTCGGACTGGGCTGAAACATCGGAGACCTCAGACGCCTCTGCGGCCTCGGCCTCCGCCTTCGCCGCTTCGCGGCGCGAGGCCTGCAACGCCGACACGCTGTCCGCGATCTGCGCGGCTCGCCGTGCCTCGCATTGGCGCCCGAGCAGCACGCCGAACAGCACATCGCGGTTGTGGCCGTCGTCGGCGAAACGCATGGCGAGCGAGACCATCTCCGCATACGCGGCTTCGTCGGCAGCGCGCGCCGCCGCTTCGCGCTCGGCTTGCGCCTTCTGCTGGCGTGCGTGCTGCGCTTCCCAACTGCGCATCTGCTCGGCGTACACCGCGTCGTACACCTTGCGCTGCGCGGCGTCGGAGAGGATCGCGTACGCGTCCTTGATTTCCTGGAAGGTGGCGCGTGCCACTTCTTCGGCGCCGCTATTGCGGTCGGGATGCCACTTCATCGCGGCCTTGCGGTACGCCCGCTTGATTTCTTCGTCAGTGGCGTGCGTGGGCACGCCGAGGGTGTCATAAAGAGTTGCCATTGCTTGCTCGACCTCGCCGTGATTGGCTTCGCGGTCGATCGTAACATGCAAAAAACGGCTTTATCGTGAAGTGGCCCGCGTGTGCGCCCTTCAGCCGGCGGATAAAAAAAGGCCCCGCCACTGGCGTGGCGAGGCCGAGTCCCATGTCAAGGAGGTGTCATGGAGGAGACGATTCGATGATAGCCGCAGGTCATCGCGCCCCCAAACAATGCTTCGCCATATGCTTATCCGGCGCGGCTTCAAGTGCATTGCAGCGGACGCGGCATGGGCTCCACGACGCCGGCTGCGGGCGCGCCGCCGCGCCGGCAACACGCCGCGCGGTTATATCGTTAGAACAAAAAGTCGCTTCGTGCGGCGCCCGGCGCTGATTAAGATGACACTTCAAAGTCCGGTTCGCCCCGGCCCGCTGCGCGCAGCCCCGCGCCGGCGCGCCGTGAGCCGCTACCGAAGGAGCATTTCGTTGACCAGTTTCGATCATCATCGCCGGCCGCTCGTCATCGGCATTGGCGGCACGACACGCGCCGCCTCGTCGACCGAACGCGCGCTCGGCTTCGCGTTGCGCGGCGCGCAAGCAGCCGGCGCGAACACCCGCCTGTTCGGCGGCACCTTCCTGCATAGCCTGCCCCACTACGCCCCGGAACAGGCTCACCGCACGGACGAACAGCTTGAACTGATCGAGGCGGTGCGCCACGCGGACGCGTTGATCATCGCCACGCCCGGCTATCACGGCGGCGTGTCCGGTCTCGTCAAGAACGCGCTCGACACGCTCGAGGAATTGCGCGCCGACGAGCGCCCCTATCTGGATGGCCGGGCGGTTGGCTGTATCGTCACCGCGTATGGCTGGCAGGCCGCGGGATCGGTGCTGACGTCGTTGCGCTCGATCGTCCACGCGTTGCGCGGCTGGCCAACGCCGTTCGGCGCTGGCATCAACACGCTGGAAACGCGCTTCGACACCGTCGATACCTGTTCCGACGCGAAGGTGATCGATCAACTCGCCACCGTCGGCCAGCAGGCCGCGCAATTCGCGCTGGCATTCAACACACACCGCACGCCGGACGCCGCGCCGCTTGCCGGCACCGCGCTCAAGGAAGCACAACCCGCTCGCCTCCTGCACGCGGTTTAAATCCCCGGTTTAAGTCCCCCGGTTTACATCCCTTTCGCCACAAGACTCACGACGCCGTGGACCCGCTTGCGCGGCCCACGGCGCGGTCGTTCGCGCGAACCGTGCGGCATATAACAGACCCGTGATCCGCAACGCCGGATAGTGTGTTTGAACACAGCGAATATGATCCGATCGGGGCTCCTGTACACCTCCCTCCTGATTTGCTTACGACGAAAGATTGGTTCACCCGCTGCGCAGCGCGGCCTAGGCTTGATCCTGCCCGCTGATTTACCGGCCGCGTGACGCTACGGGTTGCGTCCGACGTGCCGGCCTTTTCGCAACGCAAGCGGGGCACAACGATTGCCAAAAATCATGAACGCACATATTCGCTACAAGGGTTACGAAGTTGCACCGGCCGCACAACAACTCCCCAACGGCCTGTTCGCCGCCAACCTGACCATCGAGAAAACTTCCGCGAATCACGAGCAGCATTATTCATTCGACGCGCTCGATTACTTCTTCGACGAAGAGCACGCGCTGGCCTACGCATTCCGCTGGGGACGCATGTGGATCGATAACCACCAGTAGAATCACCGATCGCGTCATTTGCATCATTTTGCGCTGGGAGCGGCGCGGGCCAGCTTGCGCCGCTCGGCATCGGAATTTGAACGGTTGTGCCAGAATAGGCGACACATCGAGTTCGCCCTCTGTACGCCTGCCATGTCCGATACACTGACAGATGTTGCCGAAGACCGCACCCTACGCCACTGGACATTCCGCGGCCCCGCCCGCGTGAAGATCGGTTCCGAGCCGCACAAGCAGATGTTTTGCCGGATGCTGCTTGAAACCCACAACCCTTATAAACCCGCCGTGATCGAATGGCCGGCGCTGCCGCCCGATGCGCTCGAGCGGTTGTGCTCGCTGCCGATCTGGGACATCGCGGTGCAGACCGAAGGCCGCGCGTCGATCGCCGTCCATACCTATGCCGCGCAACTGAGCGATCCCCTGCTGCGCGAAGCCATCACCATGGACGGCGACGAAGAAGCGCGTCACAAGCACGTGCTCTCGAAGCTGGTCGCCGCGTACGGCATCGAGATCGCGCCCGAGCCGGACTATCCGCCGCCGCGCGACGCCGAATGGGAATGGATGCGCACGGGCTATAGCGAGTGCGTCGACAGTTTCTTTGCGTTCGGGCTATTCCGCTCGGCGCGGCAGTCGGGCTTTTTTCCCGAGGCGCTGGTCGAGACTCTCGAGCCCGTGATTCACGAAGAAGCGCGCCACATTCTGTTTTTTATCAACTGGGTCGCGTGGTATCGGCGCACCATGCCACTCTGGCGCAGACCGTGGCATTCGCTGCGCGTGGCCGCGATCTGGGTGGTGCTGGTGTGGCAGCGTCTCGCCATCGCGAGAGGCATCGACGCTAAAGGCATGGCGCACGATTCGAATTTTCTGCCCGCGAGCAGCAGCGTAATCGGTGAAGGCATGAACGCGCGCGACCTGTTCGCGCTCTGCCTCGCGGAAAACGACCGGCGCATGAGCGGTTACGATGCGAGACTGCTGCGGCCCAAGCTGGTGCCCACGCTGGCGCGCTTCGCACTGCGCTTCATGAAACCCTCGCGCCGGGAAATCCCATCAGGACAAGGAGACGCCGGCCATGACATGGACCGTCGATGAACAACTCGCGTTGACCGCTACAGAAGCCGTCGCCGCGATCCAGTCCGGCCGCCTGAACGCCGCCGACTACGTGGCCACCTTGCTCGCGCGCGCAGCGGCGCTCTCGAGCCTCAATGCGCTCACCACGCTCGAGCTCGACGGCGCGCTCGCCGCCGCGCGGCGCATCGACGCCTTGCCCGCGGCCGACAAGGCTCGCTTGCCGCTCGCCGGTTTGCCTATCGTCGTGAAGGACAACATCAACACGGCGGGCATGCAGACCTCGGCGGGCACACCGGCGCTCGAGGGCTTTATGCCGAAGACCAACGCGCCTTCGGTGCAGCGCCTTATCGACGCCGGCGCGATCGTGCTCGGCAAGGCGAATATGCACGAACTGGCATTCGGCATCACGAGTACGAACCTCGCCACGCATGCCGGGCCGGTGCGCAATCCCTACGATCCCACGCTGATTCCGGGCGGCTCGTCGGGCGGCACTGCCGCGGCGATTGCCGCGCGCATCGTGCCCGCGGGCCTGGGCACCGACACCGGCGGCTCGACCCGCATCCCGGCCGCGTTGACGGGCACGGCGGGGTTTCGTCCGTCGGTCGGCAACGGCGGCCCCGAACGGCGCTATCACGATCCGAACGCCGTGGTGCCGATCAGCCATACGCGCGACACGGTCGGGCCAATGGCGCGCACCGTCGCCGATATCGCGCTGCTCGACGGCGTGATCACCGGCGCCGGCGCATTGCCGGCCGTCGCGTTGAACGGGTTGCGCATCGGTCTGCCCGCGCCGCTCTGGGAAGGGCTCGAACGCCAGGTGGAAGACGTCGCGCGGGCCGCGTTGAAGCAACTCGAAGCGGCGGGCGTGGTGCTCGTGCCGGTGGCGATGAGCGAACTGGACGAGCTAAACGGCATGGTGGGCGGTCCGATCGCGATCCATGAGCCGCTCGAGGACGTGCTGGGCTGGCTCGTCGCCAACGACGCGCCCGTCAAAACCGTCGTCGAAATGGCGGCCCGCATTGCCAGCCCGGACGTGCGCGCGATCTACGACGGCGTGCTCGACGATGTGCTGGGCGACCGCTACGAGGCCGCGCTGAATCATTGGCGTCCGCGCTTGCAGCAGTACATGGCCGCGACGTTCGCCGACGAGCGGCTCGACGCGCTGCTGTTTCCGACCACGCGTCTCGCCGCCGTGCCGATCGACGACATCAACGGCTCGTCGGTAGTCTCGATCGACGGTTCGGCAGCGATCGACACCATGGACGCGTTCCTACGCAACACCGATCCGGCCAGCACCTCGGGCATACCGGGGCTTTCGCTGCCGGCGGGCATGACCGCGAGCGGCTTGCCGGTCGGACTCGAACTGGACGGCCCGCTCGGCGAAGACCGGCGTCTTCTTGCGATTGGCGTGGCGTTCGAACAGCTTCTCGGCGCGCTGCCGGCGCCGGTGCTTTGATACCGCAACGACCTTCACAACGCCTCTAAAAAACTCGACTAAAACGCCGATGAAAACACCAACGCCCGCTCTCCTGCAGCGGGTCCTTTTGCGCCACGGCACGCGAATCGCCGCGGCGTTAGCTATCGCCTTGGCCGCCAGCGCATGCGCGCGCCTCGCCGCGGTCGATTCGAATGCGCTGTGGAAGATCGTCGATTTGCGTTGCGTGCCGTCTCAGCAGGCCACCGGCACGCCGGGTCAATGCACGTTTGTCGACCTGAACAAACGTTACGCGATCCTGAAGGATATCGTCGGACGCTCGCAGCATCTGCTGATTCCGACTGACCGCATTACCGGGATCGAAAGCCCGCTCGTGCTCGCGCCGCACGCGCAGGATTACTGGGTCGACGCTTGGGACGCGCGCACCTATGTCGAGAAGTCGGTCAAGCGCTCGCTGCCTGACAATCAGCTCAGCCTCGAAATCAACTCGCAATATCGCCGCACGCAGAACCAGTTGCATATCCATATCGATTGCATACGCGGCGATATCAGCGAAGCGCTCGCGCGCCACGCCAAAGACTCGCCCGATGAATGGCGCTGGGAGACGCTCGACGGCAATCGCTACCGCATCATGCGCGTGACTTCGCTCGAGGGGGCCGACAACCCGTTTCGCATCGTCGCGCGGGACAACCAGGGCGCTGCGGCGATGGCCGGGCAAACCATTCTCGTGACGGGCGCGGGGCCGTCCGCTCAGAAGGACGGCTGGCTGGTCGTGAATAGCGGGCTCGACGTGGACAACGGCAGCGGCTCGGCGGAAGGCCTCCAGGATCACGCCTGCCGCGTGGCGGACGCGCCGTAAGCGCCTGCCCCGCAAGCTCGCAGAGCGCGCCGGTGCTTAGGCCCGCGCGCCTATGCACGTTTGAGCAGATGCATTGCTGAACAAATTGGTTCTGGCAACGCGCGCGGGTCCGTAGGATCGGTCTGAACCTGCATTCCGACCGATCCCGCCCATGGCGATTTATCTCGACGACACGCAACGCAACGCACTCGCCCGCCTGGCGACAAGCTGGACCTGGCGCACGCAATGGCCGACCTGGGCGCTGATCGTGACGATCTATGGAGGATGGTTCGGCGTGGCGACGCATGCGCGCGAGCTCGGCTTGCCGCTCACCGCTCTCTTGCTGGCCGTGCTCGGCACGTGGTACATGTCCTTGCAACATGAACTGCTGCACGGCCATCCGACGCGTTCGCCGTTCGTCAACGCTCTGCTAGGGTTCGCGCCGCTCGCCGTGTGGTTTCCCTACGGCATCTATCGCGACTCACATCTTCAGCATCACGACGATCCGCATCTGACGCATCCCGAGCGCGACCCCGAGAGCTACTTCGTCAGCGCGCTCGTGTGGCGACGCGCGGGTTGGGCGATTCGCGCACTGCTGACCTTCCGCAATACGTTTATCGGGCGCCTGCTGATCGGGCCGGCGTTCGCCATTGCCGCAACGGGCGTGCAAGCGCTGCGTCGAATCAGAAGCGGCGATTGGCGCGATGTCCCGGTGTGGCTCGCGCACTTCGCCGCACTCGCCGGGCTCACGGCCTGGCTGCAACGTGCGTGTGGGATTCCGGCGTGGGTCTTTGTCGTCGGCGCGGGTTATGGCGCGCTGTCGTTGGGCTCGATCCGCTCGTTTCAGGAACATCGTGCGGCGCAGGCACACGAGCATCGCACGGTCATCAACGAAGCGGCGTGGTTCTGGCGTCTGCTGTTTCTGAACAACAACTACCATCTGGTTCATCACGACTTGCCGCATGTGCCGTGGTTTGCGCTTCGAGTCGTCTACGAGACCTCCCGCCAGCTGTACATAGAACGTTCAGGAGGCTTTCTCGTACAGGGTTATAGCGAGTGGTTGAGGCTCTACGGATACGCACCGGTTGCGCATCCGGTGCATGGCAATCTGCCCGATTTCATCGAGAGGAATCCGCCTGCTTTCGGCAGGGCGTAGCGCACAGGCGGTCCGAATCGCCGAGCAATCGCGAACCCGGTGGTCTACTACCAGCCGCATGCATGCGAAGCTGCCAGTCGATAGGAGACGGCGAATGTCCGCACGCAATCTGCTGAGAGGACATTCGCAGGTGACGCGCCGATACATTGATTGTTCGCGCCGGTTCCAGCACCTGAGGTGAAGAGTCTACGGAAACGCACGATCAGGGCGTCCAGCGATAAACAGTAATACTGGAGCCCTTGACGTTGTTCTTCGTGACCACGTACTCGCCGGTAGATCGAAGGTATGCCCTGATGCCGTACATCGCATCGATCGCGCTGCTGGCGTCCACGGCACGGCTATTGGTGTTGACCAGCGTGGTGTCGAGGTTGCCTGTAGCGAGATTGAAGGCGTCGATGTTCGGCAAAGCTTGACCGCTGCCGAACCAGTAGCCGACGAAAAGGTAGCGGCCGGCCGCGTCAATCGACTTGGCGCCGGCATGGGTGAGGTTGATCACCGGATTGGGTGACGTGGTGTTGCCCGCGCTCCAGCCGTGATACACCTCGATCCGCGTGCCTATCGAGGTCCAGTCCGTACTCCCGACGACACCCTGCCCGAGAATCATGGTGTCGCTGTCCGCGAGGTAGACGATGCGCGTCAGCGGCTGGATGCTCGCGGGAATGCGGATAGGGATGCCGGGTCCCCATGTTGGCTTGCCGCTGGCGTCGAAGCCGGTCAGCGGGTAGTGGTAGATGAAGCCCGTCTTATCCAGACCCGCCCACACGCCCCCCTTGCTGTCGATGCTGAATCCGTCCCTGACCGCCGCGGTCGTTTTGAACGCCGGACCAGGAAGCGTGGCGTCCGGTATGGCGATGTAGCCATTCGCAGCATTGAAGTGGAAGAAGTAGAAGATATCGGGATTCTGGCCGGACGCCACGAGGATCCGGTTGGCACCGACGGTGGCAAGTTGACCGAAGTGCTCGTCCCGTGAGTGATCGTTCATGTTGATGCGCGGGTCCGACGGGTAGGTGAACGGATCGACGGTGTTCGCGACGAAGGTGCCTCCAGCGCTGCCGCTGTAGATGTTGGTGCCGCCATAGAACAAGGCGCCATCCGTGGCCGGGTCCGGGGCGGCGATGCCCTCGAGGTTGAGGGACTGAAGCGTCCACCGCAGGTTGCCGGCACTGTTATACGCATGAATGTCGGTGCCGCCATTGCGGCCGAGGTCCCAGCTTCCGCCCCACGGGTTGTTGAGCACATAGAGGTTGCCGGCGGTGTCCTTGCCGATGCCAGTGACGCGGGTGAAGCGCTTCGCGCCGACCTGGCCTTTGATTCCCGTCGTGGTGTCGAGATAGCCGCCCTGAATGCCGAATGTACCGGCCAGCGTCGGCGTGCCCGAGAGTTTGTAGCGCTTGATGTTCATGTCGGGGCCCTCGTCCCCTATCATGAGCTGCCCCGACGATGCATCGAAATAGAGCGAAGACGGCTGCGATCCACTGGGCATACGGATGGTGTTCAGCAGCGCGCCAGTCGGACTGAACTCGACAATCGAGCCCTCGCTCTTCTGAGCAACCCAGACGTTGCCCGCGGCATCCAGGGCGAGCGCGCCCGGCCCCGACACGTTGATGTCCCGCTTCCAGACACCGTCGGTGGTGTAGATGCGGACGCGATTGCCATAGAAGTCGCTCGCATAGAGGAGCGAGCCCGCCGTGGCGAGTCCGGCGATGACGTCGACCCGAGGCTGGTTGGTCGACGCACTGACCTGAATCAAAAGATCGCGAGCCTTGGTGGTGCGGTTGTATCGTCCCACCGCGCCGCTTCCGTACGACCCGCCGGGCTGCAGTGCCGCGAAGATCGACGTCGCGTTGCCCGTGATCGCGCCGCCCTGAAACTCGCCGTGCGCGCCGATCGAGCCGAGGCTCTTGCCGTTCTGGTAGATCGCGACGCCACCCTCGAACTCGTCCCACATGGATGCCGTATAGATGACGCCCTCGGGCGCGACCCACATGGAACGCGCGGTGTTACCCACGTGGGCGGCGAGAGTCCCATAGGTGTTCGCCAGCCAGTCGGTGGTATTTTGCGCCTGACAGGCCGGCGCAATCGTGGCGATCGCTGCGGCGAAGAGCGCAGCATGAATTCGTTTTATTTGCACCATGACTGCTGCTCTCCTGGATGTAGCGATCATTCACGTGAATGACCTCATTAACTCGAGACGCATAGCGTGCAATTCGCGCCTCCTCATTTTTAGATCATATTGAGGATGGACTCCAGAGCTTCGTACAGTTCATGTGTTCTTTTCGGTCAGGGACCTCTTGAGCTAACGTCGACCGTTTCCTGTTGGCAGCTAACAGGCTCATGCAAGCGGCATACGCGACTCGCATAGCGCGGGTCTGAGTGGCGTTAGCGCGCGCGGCTTGCAACCTCGCGTGACAAACGCAAGCGCCAATTTAACTCCTCGTCGATGACAGTTCGATGCGCTTGCGCTGCAAGAACCGGCGCACGGCCGGATCGCGTTCGAGTCCGATCGCGAGATCGTAAGCGCCGAGCGCTTCGGCCGTCGCGCCGGCACGCGCGAGCAGATCGGCGCGCGCGGCCCAGTACGGCTGATAGTCGGCCAGCCGCGGATCGTGCGCATACGGTTCGAGCGCGTCGAGCGCCGCCTGCGGGCCGTCACGTTCGGCCAGCGCGAGCGCGCGGTTCACCGCGACCACCGGTGATGCTGCAATCGTAAGTAGCGCATCGTAGAGTTGCACGACCTCGTCCCAGTTCGGCCGATGCGTCCGGCAACGGTGGACGTGCGCAGACTGCAACGCGGCCTCGAGCTGAAAGCGTCCGATTGCGTTGAGCGTGTTCGCGCGCCGCAGCAGTGCATTGGCTGCGTCGATCATCGGCGCGTTCCATGTCGCCGGATCCTGAGCCGACAGCGGCACGTAGTCGCCGGCCGCATCGCGTCGCGCATCGCGCCGCGCCTGCGCATACAGCATCAGCGCGAGCAGACCAAGCGTCTCTGGTTCCTCGGGCAGCAATTCGACGAGCAGTTGTGCAAGAAACAGCGCCTCGCCGGCAAGATCGCGTCGCGCGGTATCGCCGCCGACCGGATCGGTCCACCCTTCCGCATACGCCGCATAGACTGCTTCCAGCACCGCGGCGAGCCGGCCGGGCAACTCCTCGCGCTCGGGTACGCTGAACGGAATGCCCGCTTCGCGAATCTTGTTCTTTGCCCGCACGAGGCGCTTGCTCATCGCGGCCGGCGACATCAGGAACGCGGACGCAATCGTCTTCGCTTCGAGCCCCAGCACCACCTG
The DNA here is from genome assembly GCF_046026985.1 of Paraburkholderia sp. RL18-101-BIB-B. Lineage (NCBI taxonomy): Bacteria > Pseudomonadati > Pseudomonadota > Betaproteobacteria > Burkholderiales > Burkholderiaceae > Paraburkholderia > Paraburkholderia sp. RL18-101-BIB-B. The sequence continues at coordinate 120,870 of NZ_JARESV010000010.1, read as the reverse complement.
CAGCATCAGCGGCGTGCGAATCGCGGCCTCGAGCGCAGGGTGCGTGCACGCGAACAGCAGCGCAAGCCGCCGGTCGGGCAACATGCCTGCTTCACGCTCGTCGATCTCGTCGGCGAGGATCGCCAGCTGGTTCACCACTTCGTCGCCGACACGGCGATGACGCGCGCCATCGACCGCCCGGCGGCGCGCAACCGTCATCAGCCACGCTTCGGGATTCGCGGGGCAGCCGCGCTGCGGCCAGTCCGCGAGCGCGGCCGCAAACGCGTCGGCCAGCGCGTCCTCGGCCGCGGCGACGTCGCGCGTGCGCATCGCCAGCAGCGCGACGAGCTTGCCGTAACTGCGGCGCGCGACCGCCTCGGCAATCGCATGCGCGGCGCCGTCAGCGTCACGGTCGCCGCCGCCCGGACTCATGCAGCGGATGGCGCATCGTAAGGCGCAGTCCAGACCGGGCGCACTTCCATGAGGCCGTGCGCCGCGCCGGGACAACGCGACGCCCACGCGATCGCCGCGTCCAGGTTGGGCACGTCGATCAGGTAGTAGCCGGCGAGTTGCTCCTTCGAATCGGAATAAGGTCCGTCCAGCACCTGCGGCTTACCGTCGACGAGCCGCACCGTGGTGGCCGTGCTCGTCTGCTGGAGCCGGTTGGCGCCCACCAGCGCGTCCGCTTTTTTCAACGATTCGGTGTACGCCTGATAGGCGGCAACCCCTTGCTGCCGCTCGCTGTCGGTCATCTGGTTCCAGCCGTTTTCTTCCGAATAGATCATCAATAGGTATTGCATATGAGCCTCCGTCATGGGGTTAAGGCGGCTGAATGACATCGGGCCGCCATTACAATGACGCTCGGGCCGCATGCTGACGGACAGGCGGCGTTAAAAAAATCGCGAACGACGCACCCGCGTCAATCGGTCGCCTCCGTCGAGGACCCTGCGCGCGGTCACTTCGGGCGAGCCCGCCATCCGCTCCGCGCGGCTATCAATTTCACCGCACCATTGCAGACTGCATTAAAGCCCGGTTCCCGCAGGGATCGCAACAATCTCGGTGAGGATATCTGACTTTCAACTGTCCCACGCTCGACACCCACCAAGGTCGCTCGACTTCTCCCGCAATCGCTCTATCGATAACCTGCCGAGTAACTCGAAGAGTCAATAACTACACCTTGAAGCTGTCGATCAGGTGACACCCGGCCCGCGGTCCGTTTCACCCGCGACGATGCCTGACTGTCGGCAATGGCCGATTGCACGACAGCGGCGATTACGGATGTACAAACCCCTCCACCTCCTGCAAGAATGCGGGGCAACGAGGGCTCCACGATCCGATCCGCGCACGGCGCCCCGCAACCTGAGCCAAAAGTAGGAGTGCGTCCATGAGCAGGCTTGCCAAATCTGCAGCAAGCAACCGCAGTCAGTGGCTGATGGCCGCGATGCTGGCGGTGCTCTGCTGCCTGTGCCAGAGCGCCTTCGCGCAAGCGGCCGGCAACGCAGCGAGCCTGCGCGACAAATTCCAGAGTCTGACGCAGCAGCTCGCGCACAACCAGTTCCAGCGACCGCTCTACCTCGAATCGCAGGAGTTGCCCTCGGCGCTCAAGGGCGATATTTACGGTGTGCTCAACTATCCGTTCGCGACGGTCAACGGCACGCTCAACGACCCGACTCAGGGCCCGGCCAACTGGTGCGACGTGCTGATCCTGCACCTGAACACCAAGTACTGCCATGCATCGACGAGCGCCAGCGGTACGGTCCTCGCGGTGAACATCGGCAAGAAAACCGAGGAATCGCTTTCCTCGTCCTACCGTGTGCAATTCAACTATCGGCCGGCCGCGACCAACCCGGATTATCTTCGCGTGGAACTCTCGGCCGCCACGGGTCCGCTGAGTACGAAAGACTACCGTATCGTGATGGAGGCGATACCCGTGGGCGATAACCGCACCTTTATCCATCTGACCTACGCCTACGGCTATGGCACGACAGGACGGCTTGCGATGAAAACCTATCTGGCGACCATCGGCAGCGACAAGGTTGGCTTTTCCTCCACGCCCGATCAGTCGACGGGCGAGACGCAGTACATCGGCGGCGTGCGCGGCCTGGTGGAACGCAATACCATGCGCTATTACCTAGCCATCGATGCGTACCTGGGTGCGCTTTCCAGCCCGCCCAACGCCCGCCTCGAAAAACGCCTCACCGACTGGTTCGATGCGACCGAGCAGTATCCGCGGCAATTGCACGAGGTCAGCCGCGCCGACTACATGCAAATGAAGCACAACGAGTATCAACGTCAGCAGACCGCCCAGTAGATTGCGCAGCAGCGCGGGCGTCGTTGGGACCGGCAGGTTCTGTGAGGTCGCGCAATGGATTCGGAAGCGCGTCGTCCGATATCAATTCTCGCCGGCGTTGCACTGGCGCCGTCACGACTCAAAGTTTTGATCCCTTGGCAAGACCGAGTTTTTCCATTGCCTCATGTGCATCGATCACCAGCGTAGCGATCTCGCTCACCGTGACCCGGAGACTTGTCGCTCTCGAGCGAATGTGCTCGTAGGCTTCATTTTCGCTGAGCTGGTGCGCCTCCATGAGGATGCGGATGGCCTTCTCGACGTGGCGTCGCGCCTTGACCGCTTCCTCGAGCTTCGCGACCTTGCTGTGCAACCGCTGCTGATAGCCTGAGGACGCGCGCGCGAGCACCAGGGTGCTCAGGATGCCGGTGGAACGATAGGGCTTCGTGATGACGCCATGCGCCTGCGTATCCACCAGCATTTTTAGCGCCGTTGGATTCTCGTAGTCGGATAGCGCGATCAACGTTGCTTCGGTATCGGCTGCGCACCAGTTGCCCGCGCTGCGGGTTTCAGGGCCGACGAGAAAGAAAATCGCGTCGACATCGGCCGGCAGCTGCGACGGAAACGGCCAGAGCACGCGCACCGGACAGCCGATGCGGCGCAACTGCTCTTCCAGAACAATGCGGTCGTCGCCCGGCGGATGAATCACGAGGACGCGCAGCGTGCGTAGATCGTCGAAAAGGCGACGGGCCCCCGTGCTCATACCGATTCTCCATCGAGCCAGAATTCCGCGAATCCGTACGACGTCAGATACGGATCAGGTTTGATCGGACCTCGCCCCTCCCAGACTATGTCGAACGAGCCGTCCGGCCGGCACACGGCAATGCGCGGCGTCAGTATCGCGTGATTGTTCTCCGGGTCGATTTTCAGCAGCCCTTCCGGCGAATCGAATTCGACTTCGTGCACCGCCTCCACCAGCTTCGCCGTATCGAGACTTCCGCTACGGGCCAGCGCCAGCGCAAAGAGATGCACCTGGTTATACGCCATCTCCGACCACATGCTGGCCGGTTGATCGCCGAATCGCGCATGCCATGATTTCAGAAAGCGCTCATTACTCGCGAGGTTCAGCGTGTTGACGTAACTCGCCGAGATGATGTGGCTGCCGCATAGTTCGGGGCCAATCATCCGCGTTTCGCCTTCGGTCATCGTCAAGCTTGCAATCGGAATCTGTGCAGGGTCGATATCGTGCTCGCGATACAGCCGATAAAAAGCACGCGCACCTCGCCCGATCAGAGTGGAGAACACGACGTCGGGCTCGACGCTCCTGATCTGCCGCACCACTTCTTCCAGCGCCGCCGGATCTGCGTCGCTCGGCAGATAGAGTTCTTCCACGATTTCACCGCCATGCTGCTCGACCATGTCGCGCATGATCCGGTTCGATTCTCGCGGATAGATATAGTCGGCGCCCACCAGAAAAAAACGGCAGCCATGATTGCGCAGCAGGTAGGCCGCCAGTTGCATGCTGTTCTGGTTCGGCACCGCGCCGGTGTAGATCACGTTGGGCGAATACTCAAACCCTTCGTAGATCGAGCAGTACCATAGCAATGCGTTGGTGCGCTCGATCACCGGCAAAACCGCCTTTCTGCTCGACGAGGTCGAACAGCCGAAAATCACGGTCACGTCGTCTTCCTGCAGCATCCGGGTGGCGAGCCGGCGGTATTCATCGGGATCGCTCTTCGGATCGTAAACAACGGGGTCGAGCAGGCGCCCGCTCACTCCGCCGGCCGCGTTGACTTCTTCAATCGCGAGCGCCGTGCCGAAAAAATGCTCCGACTCGGTTGCCGAAGTCACGCCCGTGCGCGAGTACAACACGCCGATGCGCCAACCATCGTCCGCGGGCGCCGGATTGGCCGACTGTCGCGAGCTTGCCTCCATTTCGCTTCCTCCTTGCATCGCTTCCTCGTTTCCTAGGTCGCGGGAACACGTCCCACTGACGCAGCGATCGCCTGCTCGACGAACGCAGCAGCCTCGAGGCATCGGGCATCGTCCCACGGGCGGCAGATCACCTGCACGCCAATCGGGCCGCCTCGTGTGCCCTTCAATCCGGGCACGTTCACGCACGGGCAGCCGAGCAACGTCCAATTGCGATTGAATGCGGGGTCGCCTGTGGACGCCAGGCCGTCGGGCGCTTCGTCGGGTGCGCTGGGCGTCAGCAGTCCGGTCATACCGTCGAACAACCCGGCAAGCCTGGTCTTCGCCTGTTCCGCGAGAACACACGCCTTGGCGTAGCTTGTCGTATCCACCCTCGCAGCACGCTCAAGAAAACCGGCGAGCAGTGGCGATAGATCGGCACGGTGATGATCGTACTCGAAGCCCAGTGCCCGATATGACTCGTAGCTCTGAATCGTATTGTGCGCGGCGACCAGGTCGGCCATCCACGGAGCGAAACGCACACGCCGCACACGGCCCCCCGCCTGCTCGATGGCCCGCACCGCCGTGTCGAGCGCGGTGCTGGCATTCGCGGACGGTTCGGTCCATGGGTAGCTGTCCGGCACGCCGAATACCGGGTTGGCGGATACATCGCCCACGGCCAGTTGGTGGCCCGACAACACCTGCGCGAGGTAAGCCACGTCCCGCGCGCCGGCGCCAAACAGGCCAACCGTGTCCAGCGACCACGAAAAGCACTTCATGCCGACGGTCGGCAACATGCCGAGCGTGGGCTTGTAGCCAGCGATGCCGCAGAACGAAGCGGGCCGGATGGTCGAGCCGCCGGTCTGCGAACCGATCGCGAAAGGCACGATCCCGGCGGCCACCGCGGCGGCCGACCCGGATGACGATCCGCCGGGGGTACGCGCCAGGTCGCACGGATTGCGCGTCACCGGCGGGTTCATATAGGCAAACTCGCTGGTGACGGTCTTGCCGATGACGATGCCGCCGTTGCGCCTCAACAGCGTGACAATCGCGGCATCGGACTTCGGCTGATGGCCTTCGTAAATTGGAGAGCCGTAGCAGGTGAGCAGGTCGCTCGTGTCGAAGATATCTTTCACCGCGATCGGCATGCCGGCCAGCGGCCCCGTTGCACCAGCAGCCGCGGTCAACGCCGTTTCGCGCTGCGCAACGGCCGTCAACGCCCTCACCTCCGGCTCGACTTCCTCGATGCGCGCGAGCGACTCGAGGACGACGCGACCGCGCTCGCGAGGGTCGGCGGCAGTTTGCTCGAGCATGTCCAGTCCGGAGCGGGGTCGATAAAATGAGTTTGCGTTCATCATGTGTCGCCTATCGTCATGGTCGTCCCGCATGTTACACACGCAAGTGTTCGAAGATCGATCCCACCGCCGCTTCATCCTTCGCGTTGCCATGCTCGAGGATCTCGCCTTGCTTGAGTACCGCGTAGCGGTCGGCAACCTTCAGCGCAAAGGGAACATTTTGCTCTACCAGCAGCAGCGCCGTGCCGTGCTGGCTGCGTTCCCATAGCAGCGCGTCGGCGAGACGTTCGATCACGGACGGTTGCAACCCTTCCGTAATCTCATCGAGCAAAATGAGCGAAGGACGCATCATGAGCGCGCGCGCCACCAGCAGCATCTTCTGTTCGCCGCCGGAAAGCGTGCCGGCCAATTGCTTCAGACGACTCGCGAACACCGGGAACACCGGCTCGATCCCGGCAAAGCGTTCGTCGAACGCCGATGCCTTCGCGAGCCCAAGACGCAGATTGTCGCGGATGGTGAGGTCCTGAAACAATGCGTGTTCCTGAGGCGCGTAAGCAATGCCTTCTCGCGCGATCTGGTGAGGCGCCATGCGCGTGATATCTTGCCCCCGCGCCCGGATGGCGCCGGCTTGCTTCGGCAGATAGCCCATGATTGTCTTGAGCACCGTCGTCTTGCCCATGCCGTTCTTGCCGAGCAGCGCGACGGCCTCGCCGTCGGCAACGGTCATCGACAACTTGCGGAGCACGACCGAAGCCTTGTACCCGCTCGTCACGTCCTGCAATTCCAGCGCGATCCGGCTCATGACGCCTCCTGTTGTCCGACGTTTTCGCCTGCCGCGGCGCTTTGCGCGGTCCCTGCATAAATCGTTCTGACCAGCTCCGAGTTGACTACTTCGTCGAAGTTGCCTTGCATCACGATACGCCCCTGATGCAGCACCACGATGCGCGTGGCAATCCCGGCCACGAAATCGAGGTCATGTTCCACCAGCAGACAGCAAAGCTGATACTGGTGAGCCAATGCGGCGAGCACATCCCCGATTTGCGTGCGCTCCGTTTTGGTCAAACCTGCCGTGGGCTCGTCGAGCAGCACGATCCGTGGCTCCAGGGCGAGCACCATCGCCAGTTCCAACGCCTGCTGCTGCCCGTGCGACAGATCCTTCGCCACGGCGCCCAGCCTCTGATCGAGATGAGTGGTACGAAGCACCTCCAGCGCATACGGCGGCAGCGCAAGCGTAGTGGAACGTCGGAACAGCGATGGCCGTTCGATGATGGTGCCCGCGATTCTCAGGCACTCGGCAACGGTAAGCGTCTCGAAGATATTCGCGTTCTGGAACTTGCGCCCCAACCCGAAATGCACGCATCGGTCCGGCGGCAATTGACGGACATCGTGGCCACACAGCACAACCGTGCCGGCGGAGCGTTCCGCACCATCGCTCATGCAGCGCATGAGCGTCGTTTTGCCGGCGCCGTTCGGGCCGATGAGACCAACCAGCTCACCTCCATTGGCGTTCAGGTCGATGCCTTGCAACACTTTCAGGCTGCCGAAATGCCTGGCAACGCCGCTCATCTGCAGGGCCGGCGCTGACAGATCCCGTTGATGAGCCACACCTACGTCGCGTTCGACCAGTTCCGGTTCGGCGCCATGACCGGCCAGATGGCGCAATGGCTTTAGCAACAGCGGCACCAGACCTTGCGGCAATAGCACGATGACGGCCACGAACGCGGCGCCCAGGATCAGTTGCCACGCGAATGGCATGCTGCCGCTGAGATAGGCGGTCCCGACATTGATCAGAAGCGCGCCGATCACCGGCCCCCACAACGTTCCTCTGCCGCCGAGCGCGACCCAGATGATCAGTTGGGTGCCGAGGACAAACCCGGCCAGCTCGGGCGCGACCACGCCGCTGAACGATCCGTAGCCGAATCCCGCGAGACCGGCGATGGCTGCGGTCGCAACCAGCAAGGCGATCTTTACGAGCGACGTATTGATGCCGAGGTACGAACAGCGTGATTCGTTGTCGCGAATGGCAGCCAGCACGCGGCCGCCGTCGCTTCGCACGAATAGCCACGCAAGCGTGGCGACGACCAGCAGCGCCGCACCGGCAAGCCAGTACCAGGCCTGCAGCGAAAGATCGAAGGTCTCGTAGCCGGTGAGTCCCGAACTCGAACCGGTCCACGCGCCGCCGGAGAGTAGCAACTGGCTGAGAACGATCGGCAATACGAGCGACATCACAGTCGCGAAAAACGGCGACGCGCCGCGATAGAACGACAACCAGCCGAGCAACGCAGCCACGGCCGCGGTCACCGCGATTGCCGCGCCCAGTGCGAGCACCACATAACCCGCCGAGAAACCACCGTGCGTAAACACGAGACCTGCGGCATAGGCCCCAAGACCGAAGAACGCCGATTGCCCGAACGTCAGATAGCCGGTGTAACCCCACAGAATATCCACGGTCACGGCCACGATGGAAAAGAAGAAAGCCTGAATGAGGACGTTGAGCAGATACGAGCCGAAAACAAGCGGACCGGCGGCCAGCAGAACCACACCCACCCCACCGGCCATGAGCAGACCGCGTCCGTGAATGGTTGGCCGTTTGCGTGCTTGCCCGTCGCCTTGCACAGTTGGAGCACCGGCACGATGCACCGATTCGTCGACTTTAGCCATGAGAGAACCCCTTGGGACGAATCCGCAACGTGAGCGCCGCCAGCACGGCGATCGTCAATCCGCCCAGTACCGGACTGACGAACGTGCTGACCAGCACCTGGCAAGCGCCGAACACGAGGCACGTCACCAGCAGGCTGAGCATCGAGTGTCCTGAAACCATGACCAGCATGAACGCGCTCACCAGCCACGGCAGCCCCATATCGGGATCGACGCTCGATAGCGGCGTAATGAGCGTGCCGGCGAGGGAACCCAGCGCCGCGCCCAGACTGAAGGTAATGAAACGGATGCGGCCGGAATGAATGCCGAGACCTCGCGCCAGGTCCTCGTTCATGATCACCGCGCGTGTCCTGATGCCAAAGCGCGTTCCCGCGAGAAGCGCGCTCATGAGGACGCACAGACCGAGCGCGATCGGGATCAGCAGCAAACGGTAGGCAGAGTAATCAGTCCCCGCGATAGTGACAGCCCCTTTGAGCGGCGTCTCCACGAACTGCGCCTCGCGGCCAAACGCCATCACGATGAGCTGCCCAATCACGATACCCAGACCCCAGGTGGCGAGGATCGCGTCGAGCGGACGCTTGTAGAGCGGCCGGACGATCACCTGCTCGACGAGCATGCCCACGGCGGTACCCACCACAATCGCGAGTGGCAGCCCGAGCCACGGACTCAGCTTGAGCTGCGTCACGACGAAGCTCGCGTAGGCGCCTATCGTCAGCAGCGCGCCATGGGCGAAATTGACGATTTTCATCACGCCGAAAATCACCATCAATCCTGCGGTCACGATGAACAGCACCGCCGCGGTTGTGAAAATATCGAGTGCAAGAACCATTGTCTTCTCCAGTCGCATCCGCCTGTGCGTTGCCTGCGGATATGCATCAGGCGGATGCCGTATTTCGAGTTGCTTCTACTTGATGTTCGGGCACTGCGCGCCCGGGTCCACATTCGGGAAGGTCTGCAGGATCCTCACCGAGCCGTCCGGCTGTATCTGGCCGAGGCGCATGGCAAGAGGCGTGTGCCGGCTCCTGTTCATGGCCACCGGTCCGCGCGGTCCGTCAAACGACACTTGGCCCAGCGCCTTGATCACCTTGTCGGCGTCGGTGGAGCCCGCCTTTTCCACCGCGGCCTTGTACAGGAAGAAGGCTTCGTATTGCGGCTCGGACAACTCGTTCGGCGTCTTTAGATCCTTGCCGAATTTTTTGTCCATCGCAGCGAGAAATTTTTTGTTGCCCGGCGTATCGATGCCCGTCAGGTAGGAGCCCGACATGTACATACCGGCGGCGACGTCGCCCATGCTCTTCGCGGTGCCTTCGTCGATCGCCAGGTTGCCATAAGGCAGCGTCATGCCGGAACCCTTCAGCTGTTTGGCAAGCGACACGTTGGGTGCGCCGCCGGCCGTCGCGCTGATCAGCGCATCAGGGTGAGCCGCACGGATCTTGGAAAGGATCGGCGTCCAGTCGGTGCCGTCGATCGGCAAGTACTCCTCGCCGACTACCTTGCCGCCGTGCTCCTCGATATATTTTCTGGTGAATCCAAGCATGCCGCGGCCAAAAACGTAGTCGTTGCCGACCAGATAGAAGGTCTTGGCGCCCTTGCTTTTCGCGAAATAATCGACCACCGGCGCGACCTGCTGCTCAGGCACCCAGCCGTTCACGTACATCCACGGACTGCACGAACGGCCCTCATAAAACGACGTGTACACCAAAGGCTTCTTGCCGCGCGCCACGATTGGCAGCGCCGCGTTACGCGCGGCGCTCGTTTCCATGGAAATGATCGCGTCGACGTTCTTCTGGAACACCAGCGTGTCGTACGCCTTCTGCGCGCCGACTGCACCGGATGCGTCGTCGGTGATGTCGAGCTGCACCTGGCGGCCCATGATCCCACCCGATGCGTTGATTTCGTCGACGGCGAGTTGCGACGACTGCACGACGGCCGGCGCAACCACACTATTTGCGCCGGACAGTCCCACTGCTACACCGATTCTGATCGGATCGGCGGCGAGTGCGCTGATGCAGGTGCAGGCCGTGGCGAGCGCCACGACTGCGCCGACAAGGATGGGTTTGTTGAACGGAAGCATGGATTTTTTCCTCACAGTGGTCGAATGAAATGTTTGTGCTTCATACAGGTGCGATGGGATGCGTCATGAACGCGACGCAGGCCAGCCGGTGCCCAGCATCGGGTCGTACACGTCCGCGCGCCGGTCGTGCAGCACGTGATTGAAGGTGTTCAGCGTGCGTTCCGAACGGGTGCGCTCCAGATCGATTGAGGCGTACAGGATTTCTTCGCGATCGACACTGGCCGGGCCCGCGACAGGCCATCCGTTACCGCCCACGATCAGGCTCTGGCCGATGAACGGCTGACCGCGCTCTGTGCCGATGCGGTTTGCGCATGCGATTGCCACGCCGTTGCTGTGCGCAGCCGCCATGGTGAGCGTCGTGGCCATGGCGGGACGATCGTCCGGTTGCGCGGGCATCGGCACCCAGTTGGTCGGCACGCAAACGATGTCCGCATCCTGCATCGCGGCAAGCCGGTATGTTTCGGGAAACCACCCGTCGTAGCAGATTGCGATGGCGATTCGTCCCAGCGGCGTATCGAATACTGGAACGCCACGGTTACCCGGCTCGAAGAAGAGATGTTCGTTATTCCACAGATGCAGCTTACGATAGACGCCGACGTGACCCGCGGGGCCGGTCAGGATTGCTGAGTTGTAGAGTTGGTTGCCAGCCCGTTCGGCGATACCGCTGACGATATGGACACCAAGACGGCGCGCCGTTTCAGCAAGCAGTTGCGCGGTTTCCCCTTGCGGCAACGGTTCGGCCAGCGCGAACGCCTCGGCGCGATCTGTGAACACGTAACCGGTATTGGCCAGCTCCGGCAACACCACCAGGGACGCACCGTGATCCGCAGCGGCTTCGATGTGCCGGATGCATTGCGCCACGTTCTCGCGCTTTCTGCCGACATGAGGCTCCATCTGAACGCATGCAATGACAAGGCCCTCGAGGCCACGTTCCGCGGAGTTGTACTGCAATGTCACCATTTTGTCTCCCAAAAGCAAAAAGCCCCCGAACCTGCGTTGGACGCGAGTTCGGGGGCTACATAGCCTTCCAAATGTGGCACGGCATCGTTGCCGTGGAACTGCCAAAAACTGACAGTTCAGTGGGAGAGAATTTATGAAGTCAAATTCACGATGTCAAGAGGTTTGGCAGCCTATAGGGAAAGTACTCGCGGGTCGCCCACCATGCCGGCCAGCGTCGCCGCCACAAGGTTCCATGCGTTCCGAAATCCCGCGCCCAGTGCGCCCCTTCCGTCTCGCTGCCGGTGCACTCGACCCGAAGGTCTGATCATCTGACGGAGCGTCGCAACGAACGGCCCTTGAACGCACTCGTTCCCCTAGGCCTACAGTCAGATCGACGCACGCACCTGGATACGATTGACGACGCCCCCGATCGCATCCATGCACCAGGCGTCCTGTTCCGCTTGCCGGCTTTCGGCTTCGGTCGCCACCCAACCTGCTAGCGTGATCCTGTGGTTTTCCACGTTGATGGTGATCTGCGCGGCGCGCACGCGCGGATCGGTTTCGAGCACCAGGTGCAGGACGTCGGACATTTCATCGTCGCCGTCCGCTTCGGCGGGCACCAACTCCAGCAGGTTCACCACGTCGCGGCAGCCGCCGACCCACCAGGCAGTCACACTCGCCAGGCGCCTGTGAGACAGGCTGATCACTTGCCCCGTCAAGGTCACCACACCGTCCTTGACCGTTATCTCGATGACGCCGCTGCCGTCGTTGCCCGCTTCGTCCATGGTGCCGCGCAGCACTTCGAGCTCGCCCTTCACCCGTGCACAGATCACACAGTTGCGGAAATCCACCGCCTGAGCCAGCCGCTCGCAGATACGTGTGCGCAATTCGCCATCCGCGACCGGCGGGTTGGCGGTGACACGCAACTGGTCGACCACGCGTTTGCCCTCGCTGTGTAGCCGGGTCAACTGAAGAAGGCGCTTCTTGGATGCGACATCCGGCACCTCGCCTGCCACGGTCAAGGCATCGTCGTCGAAACTCATATGAATGGGATGATTGTGAAGCTTCAGGTGTGATTCGCGTTCGAAGGCTGCCACCACCTGCTTCAGGACCGTATCGCTGCGTTGCATGATCCGCCTCGCGCAAAGGTTGGGGACGCAGCGCGCTTCAGGCCGCGCTGCGCAAACCGGGCCGGTCACATCGGCATACCCTGCATGCGACGGGCGAAGCGTGCCCGCTCGGCTCGGTCCATCAGATCCAGGAATTGATCCGTGTCCATATGGATCAGCTCTTCATGATCGCCGGCCTCGAAATAAACGTCCGGCTGCAAGGCGAGGCTCTCGTCGAGATAGGTTTGCATGCCATAGGCCGTACAGACCGGCGGGAGCGCTCCCGCGTCGCAATCCTTGAACAACTCCCGCAGATCGGTCTCTTTGGCGAGCACGAGATGGCGTCCGGTCTTTGCCCATAGCTCGGAGAGCCGCACGGCGTAGGTCGATGGCAGCACGGTGGCCACATAGCCATGTTCGTCTTCAAAAAGCACGGTCTTGGCGAGGCGATCGCCGGGAATATGCGCTGCCGCCGCGGTTTCGACGCTGGAATGGCTGTATGGATGATGCACGATTTCGTACTGCGAGCCCTTGCTGCGCAGGCAGTCCTGGAGCGTGGCTGAGATAGACATGACGCACCTCCGCTGAAAGCAAACAGGAAACTACTTCGCGAGATCCTTTAAGAATAGTTCGCTTTCGCTAGCGTGTGAAAAACATGCGGACGGCAGCGCCGTGACTGCGCGGGCGCGACAGTGAATGGGACGGTTACCTCATATGGCAGATGGCCCACCGCCGCTATGATAGGTAACGCCGCCGAAGGTTTCATCGGCCGCCGCGGTGGGCAAGGGCCAGGTCACTGATTTATTTCAATGCCTGACGCGTCACGATGGTTGACCCGCTCCGGAACCTCCGGGCGCTGTTGCGGGTGCAGTCAGGTCGTCAGCCGCTGCATGCCTAGCCGGCATGCCGCCTGATTCGGTTATTTCAACCCGCAGACTTCCTTGATTATTCCAGTAGGCCCAACTGGCATCGTTGGCGAAGCAATACAGGTACCCCGAGTAGGGAGCCTTAATCTCCACTTCCCTACCAATCCTGAAGTAGAAGGGTTCAGGCGGCACGCCTGTCCTGCCCGGTTGTCCTGGATGTGAGATTGCACCGCAGAGTTCGAACCAGTTCGCTTCCCCGACCCGCCTCGCCCACGCAAACAGGTGTTGCATCCAGTTACCCGGCGTTCCTTGCGCGCCGGATGGAGTGTCCCCATTCAGCCACGCTTGCCCTTCAGGCACCTTGAACCGGTAGCTCGTCCCTTCCTTCATGAAAATACCTGTCCAATTCCACAACGAACTGGCGAAAACCCGCACCTGAACCGCCGACGCAGGGTCTATGTTCGGTCGATAGGGAGCCTGAAAGATTGGCGGACTAGCCTGCCGTTTCAATGTCAGATCCGATATCGATTCAGAACATCTTCGTGAACCCTTCGCCAGATACGGAAAGGATCGAGGGCGAAAGCCGATTCTCCTGTAAAAGCCGGTGAGCGAATTGTGAAGCACGCCATGTATTGCCGATGGCGACAACTGGTCCGCATGGGCTAACTGCTTCAACATGTCGGGTTCAAACACCGCGCCGCACTGCGCGGCCTCCGAGATCATCCATTTGAGCGTGGCATCGGAAAGGCCGGTCTCTTTGTAGCCACCCCCAACGTCAGCATGCACGCCAGGAAACCACACTTGCGTCACGCGTGCCAGGTCGCAACCATCCGAGTCCATCCACAACGTTGGAGAGAAGTTGTTCCGCTGCTCATCGATTGCGAGGGCATGTACCGCGCGTTCAACTTCCGGCGGGAGCCTCGTGTCATGAAATTCATAGCGCTTTCTGCCGAAGCCGAATATGTCCACAATTTCCGGGATGCCGAGCGCGCCCACCGTCTCCCACACCCCCAGGAAACGAATGGGCGGAGGTTTGCCATGCTCGATGCGAAACCGTTCCTGCCGGCTGACGCTTTCCGGTATTTTCGGGTCGAGCCGGTAGAGGTTCCATGCTTGCGTCACCAGCGTCCAGCTTGCCTCGCGAGGAAGTCCACAGTGGTGAAGCATGCCGACCAGGCTTCGAGCCGTGAACGCGCCACGCGAGAAGCCGATGACAAAGATTTCGGAACCTCCTTCGTAGTGATCGGACAGCCACTTGTACGCGGTTCGAATGTCGCGGGAGAGGCCTAGTCCTAGCGCGCCATCCACGAGGCGACGCACCCGGCCTTCGTTAGCGCCAATGCCGACGTGATAGTACCGGAGCTGCTCGACGCCATCGTCGCCGCGCTCACGCAATGCGTTGAAAAAACGCACGACATTGGTTGGTACGAGCACTCCCTGAAACTCGTCGCTCTCCGAGTTCCATGTGCCGTCACAGCAAACGAAGAGTCTCTTCATGTTTGCGGCCCTGCTCGTCCGGCGCGATTCTGATACGAAAGCATGACCCGGCATGTCGGGAAACGAAAGGTGCGCCCCGTTTGCTTTTACGGCGATTCACGCGCAGCCCGGCCTTTCCGCCAGGCCCTGGTGATTGACACCAACATGACATTGAACCATGTCCCGGCTCGTTACGCGCCGGCCAACCTTCGCGCGAGCGTATCCGCCACCGTTGCGAGGTTCGGCTCGACGACGAGATCGGTATGCGCGCCGTCGATGTTCTTCACCAGCAGACCATTCTTCGCGACGCGCTGCCAGGCCGGCAGTGGATCGCCCTGCCCGCCTTCCCTGACGGACGCGCGCACGTAGACAATCGGGCTGCCGAGATAGCGGCGCGGACGGTACGTCGCCATCGCGACGCGCATCGACTCGCGCACCTGCCGCAGTACCGGCGGCAGGCCCTGCGTATCGGCTGCCGGCCTGGAAGCCATCTTGCCGAGCCGCATGCGAATCCGGTCGGCGGCTCCGGACACCCTGTCCTTCAGGTAGGCAAGGCGACCGCTTGCGGAAAGCGCGCGGAACGCTCGCACGCGCTTCGCCATGACCTCGCACTGGAAGCCGAACCACGCATGCAGCGGCAAATAGCGTTCATCGACGTAGGTATCGAGCAGACACAGCAACTCGATCTTCTCGCCCGCCGCAACAAGCTGCTGCGCTATCTCGAACGCGACTAGCCCGCCAAACGAATAGCCGACCAGCGCATACGGACCGCTCGGCTGCACCGCGCGCATCTGCTCGACATAGACACTCGCCATCTCCTCGACGCGCCGCTGCGGCTCCTGGTCGCCATCGAGCCCGCGTGCCTGCAGGCCGTACACCGGCCGCTCGCTTTCCAGCGTGCCGGCAAGCGTCAGGCACTCCATCACCGAGCCCGTGATGCTATGAAGCATGAAGACAGGCCGCCCGCGCCCGGCACGCATCGGCACGACGTTGGGATGCGCGCCCTGCACGCCTTCTCCCGCGATGACGGCCGCGAGCCGCGCAATGGTCGGCGCGATGATGAGCGTCGCAAGCGGCAGGGTTCGGCCGGTTGCCAGCCTTATTTCGGCGAGCATCTGCGCGCCGAGCAGCGAATGGCCGCCGAGTTCAAAGAAGTTGTCGTCGAGACCGACCGGCGAGAAGCTGAAAAGCTGCTCCCAGAGCGCGCATAGATAGACTTCCACCTGCTCGGCCGATTCGCCGGGTTCCGGCAACTCGCGACGTGTGCGGGCAAGCGCGGGATGCGCGCTGATATTCTCGACGCATCCGGGGTTCGCCAGCGACGACAGGTTGCGCACCGGCAGCCCGTTCACCGCATCGCGCGCGGCCACCTCCGATGCCTTGCCGTTATGCGTGACGGGCAGCGCTTCGACTTCGGCGATCACGTCCGGCACGAGCGCCGCCGAACCCTGCAGCATCAACTCACGCCGCACGCGCGAAGCGAGTGCCGCGCTCATCTTCGCGCCCCTGCGCAACACGAGCAGCAGCACGACGCGCTGGCCTGATCCGCTCGCGTCATGGGCAGTCTGCGCGACGACCATCGACTGATTGATCTCGCCAATACTGCTGACAATGCGGTAGATCTCACCGGGGCTCACGTTGATGCCGCGCACATTCAGCACGCCGTCGCTGCGTCCATGCAGGCGCGCCGATCCCTGCGCCGAAAACTCGATGATGTCGCCGTGCGTCCACACGCCCGGGTTCGCCTTGAAATAGGCGGAGTGAAAGCGGGCGCCGTCCGCGTCGCCGAAGAAGCCAAGCGGGCGCGACGGAAACGGATTGACGCACACCAGTTCGCCGGTCATGGAGGTGAGTGCGCCCTCGTTCCACGCCTGCACATCGAGGCCGAGACTCCTGCACTGTGCTTCGCCTGCATAAACCGGCAGATTCGGGTTGCCGAGCACGAAGCAGCCGATGATATCGGTGCCTCCTGAAATCGACTGGAGCTGCAGCGGCTTGACGTAGGAGCGCACCCATTCGAACTGCGAGTCGTAGAGCACGGCGCCCGTCGACATCATCGCGCGCAGCGCATCCAGCCCGAACTGCTCGCCAGGTTTCAGGCCCGAGTCCTCGCACATCTTCAGATAGGCGGGACTCGTGCCGAACACGGTCACGCGTTCATCGGCGACCAGCCGCCAAAGTGTGTCGACTTCCGTAACCGGTCCGTCGTATGTGACGATCTCGGCGCCCGAGGCCAGCACCGACAACTGCCAGTTCCACATCATCCACGAACAACTCGTGTGAAAGTACAGCTTGTCGCCCGGACCCAGGTCGCTGTGTAACTGATGCTCTTTCAGATGTTCGAGCAATGTGCCGCCGGCGCCGTGCACGATGCACTTGGGCTTTCCCGTCGTGCCCGACGAGAACATGATGAAAAGCGGATGATTGAACGGAAAATGCCGCCATTCGAACCGTGCTGCGTCACCGTGAACGATGAGATCGCGCAGCGAATGCTGAGGCTGGCTGACCGTGCTCGGCAGCGGCGTTTCATCCAGACAGATGACGTTGGTGAGCGTCGGCAATGCCGCGGCCACCGCGGCGACGTGCGCGGCGATCGAGCCAGCCGTATCGAATGAGCGCTGCGTCGTGTGCGCAAACAGCATGCGTGGCTCGAGCGGCTCGAAGCGGTCGAGGATCGCCTGCACGCCAGTTTCAGGCGCCGCGGTGGATAGCGTCGCGCCAACCGCCGTCACCGCGAGCGCCGTGATGATGGCCTCCGCGTCGTTTCGCATCATCGCGACCACGCGGTCGCCCGGACGCAAACCGAGTTCGCTGAGCGAATAGGCAAGGCGCGCGACCCGGTCGCGCAGATCGCCGCGCGTCATCGTTTCGCGGCGGCCATCGGCATAACGCGCGGTGAGTGCCGGCGAGTCGTCCGGCGCGATCCTTCGCCCAAGAACGCTTTGGGCGTAATTCAGTTCGACATGCGGAAAGAAAAGCGCGGTCTCGCATTCGTCGCCGATGCAGGCCGTCTCCATGCTACCGCCCCATTCCATTCCTCCGGTCCACTGCAGAAAGCACTGCCAGAAGCGGCGGAATTCGCGCGTCGAATAGGCATGCAGTTCTGGATAGTCCGCGAAACGCTCGCCGGTGAAATTCTCCAGCGCCGCAGTGAAGCGTGACATGCGCGATTGAGCGACGCGCTCCGGCAAGTTCTGAAATAGGGGTTCGCGCGCATACATGCGTATGCTCGCCCCGACGACCCTCTCGTGATTCATCCGCGCACCCGTATTGGAACAAAGCTTTATAAGTATTTATCTGTCTGCCGGCAGGCGCCGGCGACCAGTCGCATTCCGACAATGCCTTGTGCTTGACCATGAGCACCGTCCCCTCGCAAACAGATTACTGCGCGAGGCAACGATGCTATGTGCGACCTCACACAAAATTACATGCGTCGCAAAGAACGTCTCGTGGCACGATGCTTTAAATACCGATTTGTTGCGAGCAGATGAATCTAATTCTCGCGCCGCTTTGCGCTGTGTTATCTAGCGTACCGAACGCCCGCGCAAAGCACGCTCCAATCGACCGAAAACCATCAAACTGGAAAGAGGATCAGGCTCATGCGCTGCACGATAAGAACATTGGGCGGTGCGTTTGCAAAAGAGATTGCAACATCCGTTCTTCGCCGCGCGGCCGGCTTCGTGGCCCCTGTTCGGCCGTCCACGAGGGGAAGAATGTGAAACGATGGATTCCAGCGCTTCTAAAAGCGGTCGTGGTCATCTCCATCGCGCTGCCTGATGCAACCCGCTATCGTGCGCAAGGGATCGGGACGTCCGCACCCTGGATAGGCACGTGGTCAGTTTCGCCATCCATCACGGACGATGACGGCTTCAATAATCAGACGTTGCGGCAGATCGTGCGCACCAGCATCGGCGGAACATCCGCGCGAATCCATCTGTCGAATCTATTCGGCTCCGAGCCTCTGGTAATCGGCGAAGCTCAAATCGCGCGGCGCGCGCAAGGTCAAAAAACAGTGGTCGGCAGCGACCGCGCCGTCACGTTCGGCGGCCAGCGGAACGTCACGATTCCCGTGGGCGCTTCGGTCGTGAGCGACCCGATCGCGTTCGAGGTCCCTCCGCTTGCCGATGTCGCCATCAGCCTCTATCTCCCCGTGCGAACCCCGCCGCGTTCGACGGGCCACGTCGATGGCCTGCAAGACCTGTATATTGCCGCTGGAGACGTGGGCGCCGACCCGGCCTTTACCGGCGGGACCACAATCTCCCCAGGCGGCCAGTCCTACTATTTCTTGACGAATCTCGACGTGCAGAACGAGGCGGCGACGGGCGCGATCGTCACGTTTGGCGCCTCCATAACCGACGGCCTCATATCGAGTGTCAATGGCAACCGGCGCTGGCCCAATCGCCTCGCGATACGGCTGCAACAGGCCGGAATGACGGTGGGCGTGCTCAACCAGGGCATCAGCGGCAATAACTTCTTCACCAATAGCGCCGGCCAGTCTGGTCTCAGACGCTTCGGTCGCGACGTGCTCCAACAACCGGGTGCGAAATGGGTGGTCATCTCGGACGATGCAATCAACAATCTGAACACCGACAGACCTTCCACGGCTCCGCAGTTGATCAGCGCATTGCGGCAGCTCGTCGAGCGGGCGCATCGCGCCGACATCAAGGCAATCTGCTCCACGCTGACGCCGTTCGGCGCGACGGACAGCATCGAAGCTGCGCGTCAGGAAGTGAACGCATTTATCCTGAGTGCGACTAGCGGCTGCGACGCGGTACTCGATCAGGCGAAGGCAGTCAGCGACCCTGCCAATCCCGCTGTTTTACTGCCGGCCTATAACAGCGGCGATAACCTCCATCCAAACGAAGCGGGCTTGCAAGCAATCGCCAACGCGTTAGATCTGGATGCGCTGACGGCCGGGTCGCCCATTCAGGCGCCGTAAGCGTGCGGTCAGAGGATCGCGTTCCGCGAGAACCGCTTCACCGCGACATGCGAGCCGCGGGCCGTCCGGCGGTTGTGCAGGCAAACTCATTTACGCAACCATCTTCGGCGTCCGTTCGATTTTCGTGCTCCAGCATTGTTCTTTGAAATCTTCTTTTTATCGGACGTAGAAAACAGGACGTCCACCACCGCCAGCAACGAGAGCACGACAACCGCGACGAAAACAACCGTCCCGATGATGCCCAAAAGAGTCATATGACCTCCGTGAGTCAAGGGCAAGCGCGGATCGATGCAGGCTTTACCAATCCCAGGGTTTGCAATCTAATCACATGTCATTGCGCATGCGGACGTTGTTGGCACATCCGGGTGCCACACCCGATTAGCTAGCTCAACCCTGCCTTTCCTATAACGCTCCATTAAGTTGTTAGCAAGACACGCGATACCCGCGCCGCCCCCCCTGAGCGGCTGGCAGGCAAAAGCGCCTGGAGCGGCTCAGGGAGGACGACGAGTTCTGCACTGTACCTCACCTGCCCGCGTCCGTTAAGCCGCAGCAAGAATCCCATGGCTGGGAATATGACCACGGCGGCGTTCATCGCGCCTGGATCACTGCCCATTAGCCGGGTTGCTTATTGTCCGCGTATTCCCGCGCAGTTTGATTTGAGTGTGCGCAGCGCCGCAGAAGAGGCGTGCCTTTAGCTCCAACATCGCCATCAAATACATTAAAAGAAGGGGGACCAAAATGGCGATCGGTAAATATACGGCACCAGGTTGAATCGCCTGGATTGAACGCTCCACAGTCGTTCGCGCCCATCAATCGATTCCAATAAATCAGGCTCGCCATGACCACATTAACCACAATTATTCTAATAGTTTCAGTATGGCTCTTCGTCGTACTCTTCCTTTGCGCGCTGGTTCACAACGGCGCAATACGGGAGCGAGAGGAATACGAAAGGCCGCTCGCAAGCGGGAAGAGGAAGGCTCACGCACGGCGTCCGGTTACTCGCGACGATGCCGATAGCGCTCACGCAGACTCGCCCGAGATTCATGGGCCGTCCGGACGAAAGAGAACGCCGTGATAGGGAAGGATGTGAATTCTGACAGCCCCGGCGTCACGCGGGGCTGTTTGCTTCAATAGCCCCGCATGCTGGATTCACCGAGTGCCGTCTACGACTCTGCTTGATGACTCGCCATCGCAAAGGCGTTGTGCAGTCTGCCGAGATGCAGTATCGAGAGGGGATTTATACTGCGGTGAGTCACAATTTACCGCGCGTTTTCATCCCGTCGATAAGAGTCAATCTCCCCGCCCGGTTGAACGTATGCACGCGATCTATGCTTGCGTCCCAGTTGGCTTCTATCCGGCTGGCCGGCGTCTCCTTGTAGGTCGTCTCGTCGATTACGTCGATACGCTGAAACGACAATGCGCGCCCGTATTTGCCGCTGCAATCCTGCGCGGGCCGATACCACTGCCCCTGGTGCTCGAAAATGTTCCCTGCGGGGCGGGCAGTTCTGATATCCGACACGATCGGGTTGCACGGATGAGGATGCCAGTCCTGCGTCAACAGCGAATCGGACCAGAACAGAAACAACTCGTCGGACAGCGGTGCGTGCTCGTTTTCCCGCATGCAGGCGAACAGCCAATATTTGCCGTCGTGACGCCAGATCGTGGTGTCAACGGCCATGACGTCGTCCATCAGGTTCATGACGTGTTCCCATTGATCCGGGAACCGCGTGCACCGGTAAATCTCGATGGCCTTGCTCTCGTTCGTCTCCGGAATCATGTAGAGCTCACCGTCCTCCTCCAGCATGAAAGGATAAGACAGGTGATACGGCCGCTCCAGAATCTTCACAGGAGGCAAGATCGGTTGATCGTTGGCATCGAAACGGATAACCGAAAGATGACCCCTGTTCTTCGAGTATTCAAGTTCTTCGAGGAACACCGCATACTCGCCATGTCTTTCGACGACAAACGGGTCCGCCCAGAAACGGTCCTTGGGAGGCACCAGTTGCTTGAATTCGAAAAGACGGTCAGGGAGATGACCGTTCTCGCCGAAGTGATACAGCAGCATCCACTGTTCGAACTTGCGCAGTCCGCTTGCCTTCTTTGCAACGGTGCGCGCCAACAACTGGCCGATGAACTTGCCATAGGATCCGCTGGTCGGCTCGGCGATTTTCTCTCCGGAATAGAACGCCGGCGGCGTATCAGCCTTCGTGTATTTCAGCCTGAAGTTTTCCTCGCCGATCTGCCTAAGCTCGCGCAACCTTCTCGGCGCGAACGAAAGCGTCTTCCAGTAGCAGTGGCTGCGATTCCTGTGAATCGACACCGGGTAGGTCATCGACCAGGATCTTTGCAGCGTGTGCGGGCGCTCGCCCGCGCGGGTCTGAAACTGCAAGGCGGACGCCGTCGTTGCGCGGTCGAGAAGAATGTCCCACACGCCGACGGGTCCATCACGTTCGACAACCTCATCACCATGCCGATACGACCAGATGCCGCAAGAAGCCGTATCGAAGATCTCGCCGCAAGGGCGCAGCGAGCCCAGCCGCAAGAATACGGTGATGCCATAGGCGGCGATGTTCGCGAGGTCGCGAGCATCTAAGTGATCCCCGCATTCCCTGCTCTCCACCTCGACATTCAAGGTCGGGATTCCCGGCAGCGTCGAGACCAGCGGCTCGGTCCTGAACGCGTCATGTCCAACCTTGACGAGCCGCTTGTCGAGCGCCATCCACAGCGACAACAGCCACGGAGCGGCCTGCGCAGCGATCTTCTTTTCCGGCCGCTGTTTATACGCATATTTGACGACAAGGGCGACCTCCATGCCCTCCTCCGTGGCAATCTGCCCCAGCATGTGATTCACCCAGGCCGGCAACGCAATGTCGTCGACGAGAACCCCGACCTTTATCTTGTTCATCGCTGATTGTCTTCGTAGATCAATATGCATGTGCCCCGCGCGTCATTCCACCGTCACCGATTTCGCGAGGTTGCGCGGCTTGTCGACGTCGGTCCCTCGCGTACACGCCGTGTGATACGCGAGCAATTGCAGAGGCAGCACGTGCAGGATCGGCGACAACGCCCCGTAGTACTCGGGCATCTGGATGACGCGCAGCCCTTCCTCGTTTGACAGATTCGCATCGGCATCGGCGAAGACGTACACCTGGCCTCTGCGCGCACGAACCTCCTGAATGTTCGACTTGAGTTTCTCCAGCAAGCCGTCGTTCGGCGCGGTCACGACGACCGGCATCGCATCGGTCACGAGCGCAAGCGGTCCGTGCTTCAGTTCGCCGGCGGGATAGCCCTCGGCGTGAATGTACGAAATCTCCTTGAGCTTTAACGCGCCTTCCAGCGCGATTGGGAAGTGCGCCCCGCGGCCGAGGAAGATCGCGCTGTCCGTGCGCGCGATCTCGTGCGCCCACGCGATGATCTGCGGTTCGCGCGCAAGCACGCCCTGCAGCGCCGTGGAGAGGCCCGAGAGCTGCGACCGATAGTTCGCTTCCTGCTGGTCGTCAACGTATCCGCGTGAGCGGCCGAGCGTCACCGCGAGAACGAACAGCGCCACGAGTTGCGTGGTAAAGGCCTTGGTCGATGCGACGCCGATCTCGGGCCCGGCTTGCGTAATGAACGACCAGCGCGACTGTCGCACGATCGCGCTCGTCGCCACGTTGCAGATGGCGAGCGTGTGTTCCTGACCCAGCGATTGCGCATGGATCAGCGCACCCAGTGTGTCGGCGGTTTCGCCCGATTGCGAAACGGGCACCACGAGCGTGTTCTTGCCCGCGATCGTCTCGCCGTATCGGTATTCACTGGATATCTCGACCTGGGTCGGAATCTTCGCGATCGATTCGAACCACGCCTTGGCGGTCATCGCGGAATAGTGACTCGTGCCGCAGCCGAGCAGCAGGATGCGGTCGATCTGCGCGAACGCATTCGGATCGGTTGCACCGAAGAGCGTGGCGTCGAACGCGCTGTTGCGGGGGAACGTTTTCGACACAGCGAGCGGCTGCTCGAAAATTTCCTTTTGCATGAAGTGACGGTACGGCCCGAGCGCTGCCTCGGTGGGCGGGTGGCGCAACGTGCGCGCCTCGCGCACGACCGGCTCGCCGTCGCGGTTCATGATGCGAGTGCCGCTGCGGGAGAGGTCGGCGATGTCGCCGTCCTGCAGGAACACGAACCGGTCGGTGACATCGGACAGCGCAAGCGGGTCCGACGCAAGAAACGATTCCTTGCCGTTTATCCCGATCACGAGCGGCGAGCCATATCGCGCGCCCACCACGCGTTCCGGTTCGGCTTTGCAGAAGACGGCGATTGCATAGGCGCCGCGCAGTTCGCTTACCGCGCGACGCACCGCATCCGCCAGATCGCCCTGGTAGCAACTGTGAATCAGGTGAGCGATCACCTCTGTGTCCGTCTGGCTCGCGAATTCATAGCCCGCGCGGCTCAGTTTGATTTTCAGCGCCTCGAAGTTCTCGATGATGCCGTTGTGAACGATCGCGACCTCGTTCTTCGAGAAGATGGGATGCGCGTTCTGGGTCGCCGGCGCACCGTGCGTGGCCCAACGCGTGTGCGCGATGCCCGTCGCGCCTTCGAGGCCCATCTCGCGGACCTCGGCATCCAGGGAGCGAACCCGCGTCAGACTGCGCACGCGGTGTGGCGCGCCGTCCCGAAGCACCGCCACTCCGCAGGAGTCATAGCCACGGTATTCCAGCCGCCGCAGGCCTTCGAGCAATACCGGAACGACATTGCGTTCCGCGATCCCCGCCACGATTCCACACATATTCCCCTCCGATGGTTTAGCCCGTATCGCGACTCAACAGTGTTGGAATATCGCGTGGACTTCATAAAGCATGCTGTGATGCGCTAAAGCGATCCGTTGCTTCGCGCATATTTCTTCTCTATAGGCATCCGAATTAAATTGTCCGCCTCCAGGCAACGGCGGCGCCCCACAATCAACTCAAACCGTTTCTCCAAGCAGCTGGTCCGCGCTATGGCTGATGAGTTGCATCATCGCCGCCTTCGCGCCCCCTGCATCGCCAGCTTCGATCGCACGCACGACTTTCCCGTAGTCGGCGACCCGCGTATCGTACGCGAGCGCTTGCACGTGGGAGATCGCCTGCATGGCCCTCAGCCCCATCCGGACGATACTGCCCATCTGGCTGAGCAACGCGTCGCCGCTCGCATCGACGATGGCCGCCTGCAATGCGTCTTCGGCGGCTTTCTCCGCGACGTAATTCCCACTCGCACGCTGGAGCGTCTGATACATGGCGGTGATCGCAATGCGCTGATGCCGGTTCGCGCGAGTGGCCGCGAACGCAGCCGCGCGGGGGTCGACGAGCTTGCGGAACTCGATCAGCCCATGCAGATACTCCGGATCTGGCGTGGCGCGCAGCCGCCACTCGGCAACTTCATGATCGATGATCAGCCAGTCTTTCGCAGGCGTGATGCGGGTCCCCGTCTTGGTCCTGACATCGAGCATCCGGCGCGAAACGAGGATGCTGATCGCTTCGCGCATGATGGCCCGGCTCACTCCATGCTTCTTCGAGAGGATCACCTGCGGAGGAAGCACGTCGCCGTCGTAATCCCCGTTGATGATGCCGGTCACCAGTTGATTGACCACTCGCTTGACGAGCGAGGCTTCGAATCCGTGGTTCATTTTATTTTCTCGTCACACTGTGAAGTGTTATGTGCAAGATCCGCCTTTTCTCGAATCTTCGCCGTGGTTTACAAGGCTTTCCCCCGTGCCTTTGTATAACCACATGGTGCATCGGGTTTCGCTCCCGCAACGTACGTCCTCACACACTGACCATCTAAAGAAATTCAAATCGCAGCGCAACACGTCGCTCGCAACAGCCCGGGCGGCACGCATGAGCTACCCCGCCCTGCCGCCCGCACCTCAGTGGCGCGGCCGCTCCGCCCCACGCGGCGCGACCACCGGAGCGTGCCGCGTGATCATCAGCCAGCGCGGCGTCCTGATGCGCACGATCGCCACATAGAGCTGAACGTAGACCAGGATGAATGCGATGGTTGCGCCGGCAAGCGCGATCGGGCGGTCCCAGAAGAACGTAGCCGGAACAATGCCGACGAGGCTCAGCACCCACAGATAAACCGAGGTAAATGAATTGCGCAGCGCGCGCTGGCGCAGATTGCCCGCGTCGAGACCCTTTCGCACGATGCGCCGGTACACGAGCGTATGCAGATGAAGTCCGTCAGGAGCGCCCGCCGGCCTTCCGCGCACGATCCTGCGGCGATAGATGGAAAAGAGCGTCTCGAAGGTCGGATAGATGGCGACAGCCATGGCGTACCACGCAGACACGCCCGGGTTGCGCACGATCAGGAGGATGAGCAGCTCCGCCATGATGAACCCGACGAAATAAGCTCCGCCATCTCCGAGGAAGACGGAAGGCACCGGAAAGTTCCACAGCACGAAGCCGCCGATCGCTCCGATCATCGTCAGTGCCATGCTCATGATGAGCCAGTCGTTGACGCTGTGCGCGACGTAGCCGATCGAGGCGAAGATCAGCATCGTCACGACCGACGCGAGTCCGTTAAAGCCATCGATGATATTGACCGCGTTCGTCAGCCCGGCGACGCCGAGCATCGTGAAGCCGATCCCGATCGGCACGATGCGCAGCCACTGATCGACGAGCGGCAAGTCCACCCGCGTGAGCGTCGCGTGCATCAGCAGGCAGGCCGCGAGCGCCGAAGCGAGCGCGCACAGGAGCCGCACGCGCGGACTCACGCGCTTGGTCATGTCCTCGATCACGCCGCCCGCGAACACCGGCACGGCGCACAACAGGAGCAGCAGTTGACTCGTCCCGGGGTTGGTCGCCCACAGCGGCTGTATGACCGGTACGACAGTGGCGGCACATGCAATCCCAATTCCGCCGATTCGTGGCACCGCGTAGGCGTGGTTCTTCTGAATGCCGCGCAAGTCGTGGTCCATCGTAAGCGACCCGTGCAGACCCGAACTTCGCACGATAAAAAAGATAACCAGGAATGAGACAACAAAGCCAAGCGCAAGATTTAACATCTCGGTCTCCAATATTAACGGAGGAATTTTTATTTTCTTGTCGCTTGAACGTCTTTTTAGGACAAGGATAGTAATGCACACCGTCTCTTATTTTGAGTCTTTCCTCTGTGGCATTCCCAACACAACCCCGACACGATCATTTTATGAACCGACAAATAAGCGTAAATGCGGCGTGCTGCCGAATACGCCGGTTCAGGTTATCGGCGGATCGGGACGTGTATATGAAATGACCATTGCTCGTTCTCGTGTCCGGTTCGCACAGGAAGCGCGCTTCGCATTGACGAGCTCCCCGGCGGCTACCGGACACCTGCTCAGAGAAAGTACTTGTACGTGTCCAGCAGATAGTTCTTAATAACGTCGTAGGTCAAAATACCTAAGACAAAAGCGACGGTCCACAGGACCAGCGAATTCTTGAGGCGGATCTCCGGCAGCAGGAACGCCAACAGCAGCGGCCCATAGTAGACAATGCGCTGGGTCCCGAACGGATACACGAAGAAGGAAATGATCAGGAACATGAGCAGGCCGATATGCATGATCGCGATCTTATGGACGACCATTTCGCGCACCGTGTTCTCGATATTTTTTCGACGCAGCATAAGCACGAGCGTCGGTACGATCAGATACAGGGCGAGCGATATCAGGAAGTTCACCGTGAACTCTTCCTGCTGGGTGTATTCTTCGAGCCGGCGGCCGCCGAACGTGTTGAAAAGCCAGGCTGACGCCAGCGACATCGCGAGCGCCGCACCGACCACACCCACGATTGCCAGCGCCTTGCTTCGCCTCATGAGAACGTGCGCGAGAATCAGGAACAAGGCCGGATACGCGAACGTGGTGTGAACGATGCTGGCGAGAAGCGCGCCTCGAATGGGCTGCTGCCGGCACATCGCGAAGTACATGGCAATCGACAGAGCAAATCCCTGACGGATCTGAAATAGCCCGACCGTCGCGAGGCCGGTAGGGATCACCGCCCACAACAGCAGGCCGAGAAATGGCCGGCGCGTGCGGCTGAGGGCAAGCGCCATGAGCACGTTCAGCACGACAACCGTCAGCCGCACCGCGGTATCCGGTGAGAAGCCCAGTGAATCGATGCCTAGTACCCAGAGCCGCCAGCCGAGCTCATCCGTGATCGTCTTCACGATGAAGAGCACCGTCGAATGGCTAGTGGACCAAAGATGCATGATCCAGAGCGGATCGGCATCCCTGAAGTACGCAACGTAATTGTCCTGATCGAGCAGTTTGCTCCGATCGCCGAAGGCGATCCTGCACAGGATGAGCACTGCCAATGCCAGGAATGCCAGCATGGAAGGCCGCAACCATCGGTAGCCGACTGATTGGAACTGGAACTTCGAGTTGAGTTGTTGTGCCACTTTCATCTCCCTCTTGCCCGTCGGCTTGCCAGCCCTGCGCAAACCGGAGGAGGTGTTGATTTTTATGCCGCTCAAATGTGCTCCCGGCAATCGCCGTTCAGCGGACCGGGCTCTGTAATCGACGATGCTATCGAGCCATTGAATGGCCTTCGAACTGACATCGCATTACGCCCCTGCACGCTATCAGGCTTTTGTTCGACATTACGAGCGGAATGGCACACAAGTTTTGAATCGACCACGGAACGTTAGTCCGTCAATTCGTATCAACAATAAATCGCATCCGGAATGGCCGCGGACAATTGTCCCGGTCTGTGTACGATGCCGAACGGTAAGGCGGCTGCCCGATCACTTAGCCTTTCACCAGTCTTACCGTGATTACGGATACCAACTCCGTTAAACGACGCGACAGGAAAAGGCGGCCGTCCGCAAGGCATGAATGGTGTTTGTGGAACTCAGTGCTGCTGCAAATGAAACCTGTTTGCCCAACCGAAAAAGATACGGGTTTACATCAACGAATGCCGAACCGTGCGAACGAAATGAAAATCGTCCATATAATCTCGGGCCTCGGTTTGGGCGGCGCCGAAACGCTGCTGCTGAACCTCGTTTCGGAATCGCGCAGCACCGGCGGCACGCACGTCATCATTTCCCTGTCGTCGCTGGATATCATGGCGGAGCGTCTGCGCGCCGCCGGCGCGGAAGTCAGGCTGCTGGGCATGCGACCCGGCATTCCGAATCCGCTGCTCCTGATTCGACTGGCCAGGTGGATCGTCAAGGCCAACCCCGATGTCGTCCAGACATGGATGTATCACGCGGATATTTTCGGCGGCGTGGCGGCACTGCTGGCGCGGCTGATGTTCCGGCTCAGGGGGCAACGCCACCGGTTCGTGCTCGTCTGGGGCATCCATCGAACCGAAGTGCCCACGGCCAAAGTCGGGCGCGTTCTGAATGCGCTTGCGCGAATCGGCGCAATGACTTCCAATCAGTTGCCGGACTCGGTCATTTGCTGCGCCAACGCGTCGTACAAGACTCACGCCGAGTACGGTTACGATCGCTCCAGGATGCGCGTGATTCATAACGGCTTCGATGTCCGCAAGTTCGTGCCGGATGCCACTGCAAGGGCTACGCTCCTGAACTCGCTCGGCTTGTCGCCACGCTCGATACTGATTGGCATCGTCGGACGCTCCAATCCCGCCAAGGATTACGATAACTTCCTGCGCGCGGCCGCCCTGCTTCATCAGCGCGTGCCGGAATGCCATTTCGTCATGGTCGGCAAGGATGTCGATGCCAACAATAAGGCGCTTGCACGCATGATGAGCGAGCTTGGCTTGACCCGCGTGTGTCACTTGCTTGGCGCGCGGAATGACTTGCATCGAATCATGCCGGCGTTCGACATGTTGTGCCTCTCATCCCGAACGGAAGGTTTGCCGACGGTCGTCGGCGAAGCGATGGCCTGCAGCGTTCCATGCGTGGTCACGGACGTGGGCGATACCGGCCAGCTCGTCGGCGACACCGGTCTGGTCGTTCCGCCGCGAGATCCCGTCAGTTTGTCGGATGCGCTCGAAGAGATGGCGACGTTGAGTCTGGAGCAGCGCGAGAAACTCGGCAAGCTGGCACGCGAGCGGATTGTCGAATGCTTTTCTATTACGGTGTGCTGGCAGAAGTATCGGGACATGTACGCGACATTACTGCGTGCGAAAGGCGTAACGCGTTGAGCGTTACGCTATTGAACGCCGCTACCGGATGATCGTGGGATTCGTGATATCGATCTTCGGCCCCGCACGGTCGTAGTCGGTGCTCACAAAGGCGTCTCTCCTCGGACGGATCCACGTCGGTGAATTGCTCGTGATATAGCCGGTCACGATGCGGCCTTTCGTCGCCAATCCGGATACGCTGTAGGCCGCTTCCCTGCTGTCTTCATCCTTGTGTCCACTGATCACGACGCTGACGTACTTTTCCCGGCTGCCCGGCAGTGCCTCCAGATAGACGAGAATGCCGAACTGGCAGTGTCGTGTCGTCGGATTGACGATCCGGATATTTTCGATAACGTCCGTGTTGGCGTTCGGCTCGATGTCGAGTCCGGCGGAAGGAAGCGTACCGGCGATGTTTTCCCACACGGGATGATCGAACAGGATATTCCTGCCGCTGATGATCGACACCCCTTGTCGACGGCAACCCGAGGCATAGTGATTCATTACCCGGATGTCGCTCGAGTAAGGCAGGCCGTTGCCGAAGCTGTTCGCGATATAGATGCCGTCGCCCCAACAGTTGGTCGTGTTGGGGGAAAGTATCGTCACATCGGTGCTTCCCGCGATCGATATGCCCATGCCCCACTCTCCGCCGGTCACGGTGTTCAGCTCCTTGCTGCCGTCCACGCGCGGATTTTCCAGCCGCACATGCCGCACGTCCCAGATACGGATGACCTCATAGTTTTGAGTGTCGTGAGGAAGCAGTTTGAGCGACGCGCCGGGAGCAAAGCGCACGCGGCTGTTGCTGCGCATGTGCAGCCCTTGCGCATCGATCCTGCATGGGCCTGTGATGACCAGTGTCTTGCCGACTGAACTGTCGACTGCCTTTTGAAGCGCGGCACGGTCATTCGTCTTGCCGTCCGCGCTGACTCCGAACCATCGATCGACGACCTCGTCGGCCGCGGCGCGCTGATTGGTCACGACGTCGGCCACCGCAGCGAGCGGGCGCGTGATCGCACCCACCATGCTGCTGAGGAGAAAAGCATTCACCGCTCTTCGGCTATTTCGCACCGTACACCCCCATAAGAAGTTCAGCCCCTCATGCGGCGCATGGCACGCAACGGAGTAGACGTTAAAAAGCGCATCGCCATCGCGATGCCTGGGACGGGGGCTTCGACGCTCGCGGCCTCTGCGAAAGAAATGAACCGCGAGCGGTTTTTCTTCACGAATCCGATGATTCCGTCGATCTCGGCCTCGCTTAGCGTATTGACATGCAGGCAGATGGAATACACGCCAAAGCCAAAATGCACCGGCGTGGCGAACAACTGCGGCACCGCGGTCAGACCGCCGAATTTGTACGGATAGACGCCGCTGCCGTCCGTCAGGTACTTGAAGTCCAGATCGGCTAGTGCGCGGAGCGTCGCTTCATCGAACGAGTGGGAAGGCGCCATGAATACCGGCTGCCAGACACCTTGTTCCTGGAGTATCTTTTTTCCCGCCTGCAGCTTGGCAAACTGCTCGTCGTATGAGAGGCCGGCCAGTTCCGATTTGCTGCCAAGACGCAACAGCCCGGGGTGCTGGGTGACGTATTGATGCGTGTATCCGTGCTGCGCGATGCTCCAGCCGCGATCGACCCAACCGCGGACCGCATCCCAGAACGCATCTCTCGCCGGCTCGACAACCAGCGTCTGATCGAGGCAGTTAGGCACGACGCCGACGAGCAACGGCAGGTCCTGATCCATGGAAAGCTCATCGAACGGATCGAATCGCGACCAGGCCATTTCCGGGGTGACGTCATCGAAGCGCAGTATGAATTTCGGAGCGACCATACCCACTCAATCTCCTTCAGGATATTTCTTTGAATCTGCCCTGGCGTCCGACGGATATCCGCACGGAAGCGCCAGCCGGGTTCAGATCTGCCGCTCGCGCTGACCCGCGATGACGACTTCTTGAGGCACGGGGTCCAGCAATTCGCTGTAGACCCGTAATGTCTTGCTGATCACGATCGATTCGTCGAATTCGCTCAGGGCTTTTTCCCGCGCCGCGAGACCGAGTCTGCGGCAGAGCTTCCGGTCGTCGTCCAGGCGGCGGATCGCGTCGGCCAGCGCCGCGCTGTCGCGCACGGGAATGAGCAAGCCGTCTTCTCCCGAACAGCTCACGACCTCGCGGCAGCCCGGCGCATCGGTTGTGATCAGCGGCAACGCGCACGCGGCCGCCTCGATCAGCGTCTTGGGCAAGCCTTCGCGATAGCTCGGAAGCACGACGACGTCCACTTCGGACAGCAGCTTCGGCATATCGCTGACATGCCCCAGCCACGTGAGAAGGCCGTCGTTGACCCACCCTTCGACGAGTTCCCGGGAGACAGAGGCGGGATTGCCGTCGTCGGGAGAGCCGGCAAGAAGGAACTTCACCGAGCGGTTTTCACTTCTCAGTGCCCGGGCCGCCTCGACGTACTCGGCGATCCCTTTGTCCCACAACAAACGGGCAGCCAGCACGACCCGCAATGGCGCCCGGGTTTCCTCATCGGTCTCCTGCCGGGCGGAGAACCGCGAACAGTTCACGCCGGATCCCTTGATGAGCCTTATCGACCGGTCATCGACGATTCTCGCCCGTTTGAAAACCGCGACGTCGTCGGGATTCTGCAATATCAGCGCATTGCGCCGGCCATTCAACGCGGAGCGCATCAACTGGCGCACGATAGGCCGCAGTACACGGGCTTTCAAATCCCGGCTCGTGAAGACGTAACCCATGCCGGCGACGGCATTGATTCGCGCGGGCACGCCGGCAAGCTTGCTCGCCAGCGATCCGTACACCGCGCTCTTGATCGTGAAGCCGTGGACGAGGTCCGGCTTTTCACGTTGAAGAAACCGCACGAGCCACGCGAGCACGCCGAGTTCGCGCAACGGATTGAGGCTTCGACGATTCATCGGCATGGCATGCCAGCTAAACCCCAGCGCCTGCAGCTTGGGCCCGAACTCGCCCGGCGGAGAGAGCAACACCACTTCATAACCGTCTTGCCGCAGCTTCTGCGCCAGCGAGAGGCGGAAGTTGTAGAGATACCAATCGGTGTTGGCAAAGAGAACTACTTTACGTCCGTTCATGTCCGCTCCTGAATCTCTGAGCTTTTTGTGAATACGGCAGGTCACGACCACAACGATGCCATCGGTTCAATTCAATGCGTTGATTCAACAGGCCTGCCGCGCGCCCCGACCCGCTCGAACAACTCGTCCCAGATCTGCAATACCGCCTTCAATGAATAGCGTTCCCGTACCGACTTGGCGGCCTTCCTGCCCAACTCGGCGCGCAGCGGGTCGTCCGAAATCAGGCGGTGTAACGCGGCGGCCATGGAATGCGCGTCGCCTGGCGGAATGAGCAGTCCGTCCTCGCCGTTTCGCGTCAACTGCCTCGGTCCGCTAGGACAGTCGAACGACACGACAGGCAGTCCAATCGCCATGCCTTCCATCAGCGCCATGGGCAAGCCTTCATGACTCGACGACATCGCAAAGACCTGCCCCTTGGCCAGCTCGCTCCACGGGGTCAGCGTCCGTCCCGGCAGGAAAATCCGCTCCCCCATGTGCAGTTGCTCGATCTGAGCCTCCAGCGCGGCGCGCTCAGGTCCTTCTCCCCAGATCCACAGGTCCCAATCAGGGCAATCGTCTGCCAGCAGTGAAAAGGCGCGAATCAGCAAGTCGAACTGCTTTGTCCTGTTCAACCGCCCCAGAGAAATGACGCGCTTGCGCGCCGTCGCTTGTTGCCGTTGCTGCACGAACAGTTCATCGGGCAGTGGATTGGGCATCACCGCGATGTCCTTCATTCCCGGCACGACCTTTCTGAACGGCGCGACCACGTCGTCGGTCAGCAGGGTCAGGAGATCGGCCTTCGGATAGATAAACCGGCACAGCAGTCTCCATAACAACGAACGGCGATCGGCCAGAGGATTGGTGTGCTCGCTTACGATGATGGGAATGCCGAGTCCTCGCGATGCGAGAATCGTCGCGACATTCACATTCGTCAGAAACGACACGATCACATCCGCCTGGCTCTCGCGCATGAGCGCGCGCAACGCACTCATGCGCTCGACAAAAGCGAGCGGTCCTCGGCCTCGCCGCGTCACCAGGTCAGCCAGATAGACGAACTTCACACGCGATGAAACCGGGTAGTTGCAGGTGCTCCGCCCGGAATACGTGGCGACTAGCGTGACCGAGTCGCCCCGCTCGACCCAGGCATTGACAAGCGTCGCAGCGACACTCTCCGCACCGCCATCCTGCATCGCGCTAATGAACAAGACGATATTCATGGAATGTCAGGTCTCCGCCCGCTTGATGACTGGAAGCAGCGTGGGGTTCACTCCGTCACCCGCACGGAAGGACGATCGATGATCCCCGAAGGTTTCACGCCGGTTTGCGTGAACACGTCACGCCACATCGAGAAGACCCTGGCCACCGAAAACCGCTCGACGACCGCACGCGCGCGCGCTGCCATGAGTGCCCGCATCTCGTCATCGCTCATCAAGGTCGATAAGGCATTGGCGAGTTCCTGCGGGTCGCCGACTTGACGAACCAGCAGGCCGTCATGGCCGTGCGTGATGATGTCTCCGGGCCCCGCGTCGCAGTCGAAGCTCACCACCGCGCAACCGCTCGCCATCGCCTCGACGATCGTCATCGAGAAGCCTTCGAACCGCGAACTCAACACGTATAGGTCCGCACGCTCGTACCAGTCAGGCATGTTGCCAACCTGACCCGGCAGGAGCACGCGCTCACTCAATCCCGCCGCGGCTATCTGTGCAAAGAGCGCATCCCGGTCATGGCCATCTCCGAGAATGACGAGATCCCACGCGGGAAAATCACTCGCGATCCGGCCGAAGGAATCGATCAGAATATCGAAGCCCTTTTGCTCGGCCATGCGTCCCGCCGCGAGCAATACGCGACGCCCGGCACCGACCACCTGCTGGGGCGGCACGATAGGCTCCACGACAGGAATCGGCAGCGAGATCGAATTCGGAATCACGGTGACGGCCTTGCAATTGCAGTTGTCCTGCAACCACAGCTTGCTTTTCTGCGTCAACGCGACGACCTTGTCCGCGAAGGGGTACGTCCAGCGGCGCAAGAACTCCCAGAGCTTTCCTTCGAAGAGCATCGGCGGATGAATGTGCTCGGTCGCAATCACCTTGCAGGGCAGGCCGAGGCCGGCCAGGATGGCGAGGATCGACGGCCGCGTCTCGATGCCGAGCACGACATCCGGCTTCACCTGTCTGAGCACGCGGCGCAGAGCCAGCATTCGGCGCACATTCGCGAATACCGCGCCCGCCAAACCGCCACTGCCCCCCGCGAGGTCGAGGGTAATGCGGTCGACCGAGTCGTGCAGCGCATAGAAGTCGCTTGCGGTGGATGTCAGCGTCACGACACTGACGTCCAGTCCTTGCGCGACCCATTCGCTCGACAGGTTCATTGCCACGCGCTCCGCACCGCCGTAATGCAAGGAATGGATGAACAGCAGAATCTTCATAGCGGACCCGTCTTGTTCTTTAATGAGCCGTTTGACAACGTGAAAAACAGATAGCAGACGAACGAACAGAGGCCCATGACGCCGGTTGCAAGAACGACCCCCGTGATGCCGAGCCATCGAATCAGGAAGTAATTAGCCACCACCTTGACGGCGAAATTCGCGGCCGCGATGCCCGCCATTGCTTTAAAGCGGCCTTCGCTCGCCAGCAGCTGCACCAGCACCAGCACCGAGAAGTAAAACGGTATCTGAATCAATCCCCAGCGAAACAGGCCAGACACCGCCACCGTGTCCGCAGCGCTAAAGGCGCCGCGCTGAAACAGCAGCTTCACCACCATCGGCGCGAGAAGCCACGCCACCACCGCCACCACGCAACCGACCGCCAGCATGAATAGCGACCACTTTAGCGCGATGCTTCGGGCGCGAGCGTTGTCTCCTGCACTCAGCAGCTCCGATAAAACCGGCAAGGTCGCCCGGCTGATCGCCACGGCGCCCATGCTGACGAGCAGGCCGAGCACGCGGCTGGCATAGCCGAGCGTCGCGATGTTGCCGTCGCCGAGGCCCGCCACGAAATACTGGTCCAGCGGCGTAGCCAGACTCATGATGAACTGGCCGATCATGAACACGCCGACCGCGCGGTACATGTGGGGCCACTGCGGCGAGCTGACAGAGAAGCTGAGCCGTGCGCGGATGTTGTCGGCACGCCCGGAAAGCACGCCCAATATCACCGCCTGAAGGAGAAAGCCGAGCGTGCTGCCCAAGATCAGCGGCACGGGGGAGCTCGGATCGTGCCAGGCCAGCACGAAGCCCAGCAACACGACCGCCGGCACGCACTCCAGCAGCGTGTTGACATGCTTTTCGCGTGCCTGGAGCCGTGCCGCATACACGCAGATCGTCAGCATGACGATGCCGACCGGCGCCATGCCGAGCATCATCCGGCGCGACATCAAGCGGGTTTCTTCCGACAGGTTGCGCGCCATCAGGTCGAGCGCATGCGGCCAGGCGAAATAGAGAAGGACCGCGAACACCACGCCGACAAAAATCGCCATCACGTCGAGTTCGCCGAGAAACTTCGCTTGCTCCTGCCTGGGCCTCCCGCGCAGCTCGACGAGAGCCGGCACGAGCACGACGCTCAGCACAGCGACAAACGTAGCCGGCAGCCAGGTGACCAGCGTGAGCGTGAGCTGATAGGCATCGACGACATTGCTGATGCCGTACCGATACGCGATCGCCATTTCCTTGAGCGCGCCCGCCGACTTGCCCATGAGCGCGAACAAGGAAACCCAGACTGCACTGCGTGCGATCCGCGAATGATCGGGATGAATCTGCAGCAGACGGCTTCGCCAACCTGCGATCTGAGACATTGACGTTACTGCCTTAAAAAGATCAACGCGTTGCGCATCGGTCATGCCGAAGCACGCCCGTGAGACCGGGCGTCTGAAGACATCACCTTTGCGATACGAACTCGATGTACCAGGGCATCGCTTTGGACAAGCCTTCTACCAAGGGAATCGTGTTTTCATAGCCGAGCAGCCGCTCCGCCTTGTCGACATTTGCCTGTGAATGGCGGACATCGCCGGCGCGAAAAGGCCCGAACACCGGGCGCTTGTCGCAGGAGACACCGTTGTCGGCGAGCACGGACCGCAAGCCGTCGTAGAGCTGGATCAACGTTGTGCGATCGCCGACGGCGACGTTGTACACCTCGTTCCTTGCCGCCTCGTCCGCCGTTGCCGCCAGGATGTTCGCCTTCACCACGTTGTCGATAAAGCAGAAGTCCCGGCTGGTTTCGCCATCGCCATTGATCACGACGTCGTCGCCGGCAATGAGCGCGGCCGTCCATTTGGGAATGACCGCGGCGTAAGCGCCGTCCGGATCCTGGCGCTTACCAAACGCATTGAAGTAGCGCAGGCCAATCGTCTTGAAGCCGTAGGCACGAGCAAACACCGATGCGTACAGTTCATTGGCGTACTTGGTGACGGCATACGGCGAAAGCGGCTGCCCGATCTGGTCCTCGACTTTCGGCAACCCGGGATGGTCGCCATACGTCGCGCTCGATGCGGCATACGTGAAGCTCGACACTTGCGCGTCGCGCGCGGCCACGAGCATATTGAGGAAGCCGCTGATGTTCACTTCGTGGGTCGCGATCGGGTCAACCACCGAACGCGGAACCGAACCCAGCGCCGCCTCATGCAGCACGTGATCGACGCCATTGACGGCGTTCACACAATCTTCCGGACGCCGGATATCGCCTTCGATGAATCTGAAGCGCTGCCATTGCTCCGGCGAAACGACGGAGCGTACTTCGTCGAGATTGCGCTGGTAGCCGGTGGAAAAGTTGTCGAGTCCGACCACGGTCTGGTCGAGCTTGAGCAGCGCCTCCAGCAGATTCGAACCGATAAAGCCGGCCACGCCGGTAATCAACCACTGCTGCGGATGCCCGGCGAGTTGTTGCCGTGTTGTGTCGTAGCGATCAGGCATCGATGCCTCCGGATAAGATGAGGAGGCCATCACGTCGTGATGGCCTCGCGTGCGATGTGCTTAGGGTCTGCTAGAGACGCAGATCACTGGCGTCCGCGGGCAGCAGGTACTTCAGGTCGTACAGTACATGCCCGGGCTTGCCGAAGACACGAATGGCTTGCGCGCCCAATTCCTGGAACCGGCTGTGCGCGACGGCCAGAATCGTCGCGTCGTAGACGCCGTCGGCGGGATGCTCGATGGGGTCCAGGTTGTGTTCGCGCCGGGCCTCCTCTTTCGAGACCCACGGATCGTAGACATCGACTTCGACGCCGTATTCCCGCAACTCGGCAACGATATCGACAACCTTGGTGTTGCGCAGGTCCGGACAATTTTCCTTGAAAGTCAGACCCATGATCAGCACGCGGGCACCGGCGACGCCGATCTGCCGCTTGGTCAACGCCTTCACCAGTTGCGACGCAACGTAACCGCCCATGCTGTCGTTCAGGCGCCGGCCGGCGAGGATGATCTCCGGGTGGTATCCAATGGCCTGCGCCTTGTGCGTCAGATAATACGGATCGACGCCGATGCAATGGCCGCCCACCAGACCCGGTCTGAAGGGCAAAAAGTTCCATTTGGTTCCGGCTGCCTGCAGGACCGACTCCGTGTCGATTCCCATCTTGTTGAAGATGATCGACAGCTCGTTGATCAGCGCGATATTGACGTCGCGCTGCGTATTCTCGATGACCTTGGCCGCCTCGGCGACGCGAATGCTGCTCGCCTTGTGCGTGCCCGCGACGATGATCTCGCGGTACAGCGAATCGACGAGTTCAGCGATCTCCGGCGTCGATCCCGACGTGACCTTTCTGATATCCATCACGCGGTGCGCCTTGTCGCCGGGATTGATCCGCTCGGGACTGTAGCCGACAAAGAAATCCACGTTGAATTTCAGCCCCGAGGTCCGCTCGAGAACCGGCACGCATTCCTCTTCCGTGGCACCCGGATAGACGGTCGATTCATAGATGACCACGTCATTCTTTTTCAGCACGCGGCCGATGGTCTCGCTGGCGCCGATCAGGGGCCGGAGATCAGGACGCTTGTAGTCGTCGATCGGCGTCGGAACGGTTGCGATGTACACGTTGCAGGCTTTGAGCTCCTCCACGTCCGACGTGAAGGTCATGCCCGTGGCCGCGGCCAGTTCTTCATCGCTGACTTCGAGCGTGATGTCCCGTCCTTCACGTAACGCCGAGATGCGCACGCCGTTGATGTCGAACCCCACCACCGGGCGACGCTTGCTGAACTCCACCGCAAGCGGCAATCCGACATAGCCAAGACCGACCACGGCGAGTTTCAGCTCGTTTAACGAATGCATGATTGTTGCTCCCCTTTATTATAGATACGCGTCTTTTTTAAAACCCCGTGCAAGATTCAATTGGCCTGAACCTTTGCACGGGCTACGCGCGCTATTTCATTGCCGAATCGGAGTAATAGGCGTCGTATGCGTAGCCGCCATACCGGCGCGACTGGGCATAATTGCCGCGACTGACCTTGAATCCATTCAGCAGAATGCCTTCCACTTTCGAACCGGTTTGCGCCAGGCGCTTGACCGATTCCGAGATCTCGCCGGCGCGCGTATCGGCGAAACGCGCGACCATGAATATCGAGTCGGCGACGGGCGCCATGGTCACCGTGTCCGACACGGCAAGGATGGCGGGCGCGTCGAGCAGCACAATGTCGTAGCGCTCCGAAGCGGCACGAATGGTTGCCCTGAAATTGCTGCTCAACAACAGTTCGGCCGGGTCGTGCGGATACTCGCCGCACTGCAGGACATCGAGATTCGGCAGCACTTCCTTGTGCACGGTGTCTTCGAGCGAGCCAGTGCCGGCGATCACGTCGGCAAGCCCCGCGGCGCGCGGCAAGCCGAAGTACTGGTTCAGATGGCCGCGGCGCAGGTCACCGTCCACCAGCAGCACGCGCTTGCCGCCTGCGGCGAGCAACGTGCCGAGATTGGCTGACAGGAACGACTTGCCGATACCCGGCAACGGCCCCGCGAGCATCACCACGTTGTTGCGGTCGCCGTTCATCGCGTATTGCAGCGACGCGCGCATCGTGCGCAGCGCTTCTACAGCCGGGTCCATCGGGTATTGGAAAGCCAGAGCCAGTTTCTCTTCGCCCGTGGTGGACATTTTCCGCGTCAGCTGGAACTGCTGGTCACTGACCGGGATCGTCGCGTACACGCTCAGGCCGGTGCGGGACTCCAGCTCTTCCGGATCGGCCACGCCCTTGAACAGGAAATCACGCAGGAAGGCAAGCCCGATACCGATGAACAGCCCCAGCACCGCCGCGATCAGCAGCACGAGCGCTTTCGCGGGCTTGACCGGCCGCTCGGGGACGTCCGCCGTATCCAGCAACTGCACGGAAGCGGACTGACCGGCCTTGACCAGCCGCAGGGTGTCGATGTTGCTACGCAACGCCGCGTACATGTCGGAGCTCATGCGCATGTCCCGCATCAGGCGCAGCGCGCCTTGCTCCGCCGTCGGCATGGCCTTGACGCGGCTCGCGAGACTCTCGACGTACTTATTGGTGCTGGCGATCTGCTGGTCTATCGCCACCACGCTCGGGTGCTCGGCCGTCAAGTGAGCGGTCAGGTCCTGGCGCTGACGCTTGAGGTCGTAGAGGCGCGAGTCCGCTTCAGTGGCCTGTCGCAGGATGAGCCGGCTTTCCTCGTCCGCATCCAGAAGTCCGTGACTGTTGCGATAGGTGTTATAGGCTTCTTCCGCCTGCTCCATCTGGCGCTTCGCCCCCGGCAGTTGCTGCTCGAGGTAGTTCAGCGACTTCTCGGCGTTCGCACCCTTCTGGTTCACGTTCTGGCGCACATACACCGCGCCGATATCGTTGAGGATGTTGGTCACGAGAACCGGGTCGCGGCCTTCCAGCAGGACGCCCAGCACATTCGATTTGTTGCCTTGCTCGTCGATCTGGAGGCCCTTTTGCAGCTGTTCGAGGGCCTCCTGACGCGAGTGGCGCGTGAGATTGAACACGGCCCCGCTCTCGCCGTCGATCTTGCTCACGAGCAGATTGATCGGCCCGTGGCTGCTTTCGAATTGCTCATCCACGCCGACGCGTCCGGTGACCGGCTGTTCCAGTCCCGGCCCGCGCAACTGGTACTGGCCGCCGGACAATGCGGTGACGGTGTACGCATTGCCTTCCTGTTTCCTCGGCACTTCGAACGTCGCCACGCTGATCGATTCGTCACCCCAGACGAAACCGCCCCAGCCGAAGAGTCCGGGCGTCATCCGTGTGTCGGTGTGACGCGCGATCAGGCCGCCGAGCACCGGCAGGCGCTTCGGCTCGGCTTCGATGTAGAGCTTGAGGTAATCCACCGTCTGCATGGCGATGGCTTTCGACCTCAGGATCTGCATTTCGCCTTCGGCCGAGGACTTCTCCTGGAACAACGACGACGCATTGCGCACCAGATCTTTCGAATCCGGCAGCGCGGTCGGCGCATTGTCCTCGACCCTGATCGAGATACTTGCTCGATAGATCGGCGTCGCGCAGAACGCGTACAAGGCGCCCATCAAAATGAAGGCCGCTGTTATCGCGGCGATCATTACGCGGTGATTAATCAACGTATCGATGATCGATCCAGGATCGAATTCATCATTACGTTCGGATAATCCCTCTAACGCTAGATTTTTGTGTTTCATGGGCACGTCTCGTCACGTAGTTTTATTTGACCGCTTTTGCAAGCGGATTCGAACGAGGGAAATGCGCGATTTAGCAGTAATGGTCCTTTTCCCTGACGCCACAATACGCACCGTGCTGCGCCAAGTATGCGCGGTAGTGCACACAATCTTCCCGGTGCTGATTCGCTATAAGCGGCCTGGCAAGTTTTTGAGGAAGCGGGAATCGGATTTTTTAAAATAAGGGAAAACCACAAAATGTCCGACCAGACAGATTCGAGTTTTCACGGTGCTCTGCTGCCGCGCGCAGGCAGAGTCTCCCGTTGTTTTCAGGGAGGTCAGGAACGCAGGTTCGCGGCCGGGCGGCAGCGAATTTTTGGATTGCCTGATGGACGCGTCAGGCAATGCATCCGAACATCGCCTGACAGACAACGGCTATAAGAAGGCTTGTGAGCTTGCCGCGTTCCAGGCGCGGCTTGCCCTTTCCAGAAGACGATGACGCGTTCGCGGACGAGCTACCGCATCAAGTATTTCGCGCTGTTGTGACGCGACGCTGTGCGGCCAGCTCGCGACCGACGCGGCGTATCTCGGCCTCGCCCCGCGCAAGCGCGTCTGCGTTCGTATGCACCGAGTAGTAACCGAGCACCAGTGGATACGGATGCTTGATAGCGGAACCGATGACGAACGACGTCGC
The DNA here is from genome assembly GCF_046026985.1 of Paraburkholderia sp. RL18-101-BIB-B. NCBI lineage: Bacteria > Pseudomonadati > Pseudomonadota > Betaproteobacteria > Burkholderiales > Burkholderiaceae > Paraburkholderia > Paraburkholderia sp. RL18-101-BIB-B. The sequence continues at coordinate 78,934 of NZ_JARESV010000010.1, read as the reverse complement.
CTCCTCGGCGTGTAGCTCAATGGGCGCGCCGTCGGACTCCTCGAACACGGCGAGTTGCCCTGCCTCGATCGGCTCGGACGCGTTCAGGCGGCCCTCGTCAATCGCCAGCCACGCGACATTGTGCCCGGCAGGCGGCGCGTATCGCCAGGTCTCTCCCGCGCTCAGTTGAACATGGAAGTAGTTGATGCCTTCAGGCGCGCGAATGTCGCTCGCCGCGGACCCGTGGCGGCCGAGGATGACGCGGACCGGCCCATCCGACTGGACCTGGGCCGGCGAGATGTACTGGCTTTCCGGCGGCGAGTTCTCCATCGATGGCGGTAGCGCGACCCAGAGTTGAAACAGGCGTACGGTTTCCCCCGGCAATACATTGCCGTCGTGCCAGACACCATTGCCGGCCTTCATCCATTCGAGACCGCCGGCCGAAAGCTCGCCATTCTTGCCGGTCGTGTCCGCATAGGAGATGCCGCCACTCAGCACGGTGGTGAGCGTGGCGATGCCCGAGTGCGGGTGGAAGCCGAACATCGGTTTACCGGTGGGCACGACCACGGCGTGATCGAGGAACACGAAAGGCTTGATCAATTCTCCGATATCGCCGGGACTGGCCAGGCGAGCAATGCCGCCGTGCGCGCTGCCGCCGGTGCGAAAAGCAATCCGGCGCGGCGCAAGCGCTGTTTCCTGAATCGGGGTGAGTACGGCTGTGTCGATGTTCATGGCTCTGCCTCGAGAAAAAAGCTATACACGTAAGGTAAGAGCTTGCACTCCATCTTAAAAGCCTATATTTTTAGATTTCACCTATCGTCTGGAGCGATGGACATGCTTGACGGCCTGACACTGGACCAGCTTCGGACCTTCATCGCGGCAGTCGACGAAGGCAGCTTCTCAGCGGCCGGACGCAAGCTCCGGCGCGCGCAGTCGGTGGTCAGTCAAACCCTCTCGAATCTCGAAGCCCAGCTCGGGGTGAAACTGTTCGACCGCACGGCCCGTTACCCGCAGCTCACCGACGCCGGCAAGAGCCTGCTGCTTGACGCGCGTTCCGTGGCTGACACGATCGATGGGTTCAAGGCGCGAGCGCGCGCGATGCGAGACGGTCTGGAGCCCGAGCTCTCGGTGGCGATGGACGTGATGTACCCGATGGACAGCTTGACGAGCGCGGCAGCTCAATCCCAGAAGGATTATCCGCACACGCCGCTGCGGCTCTATGTCGAGGCGCTGGGTGGTGTGATGAAGCTGGTACTCGACCGGATTTGCAACATCGGCGTGATCGGCACTCTGCCGATCGTGACGGACGAACTCCAGGTCGAACTGTTGCGCGAGCTCGAACTGGTTACTGTCGTGAGCCCTGCTCATCCGCTTGCGAAACGCCGCGGCCTCGTTTCGGCGGCCGCCATCAAAAAGCACGTGCAACTTGTGCTCAGCGACCGAACCGCACTGTCCCAAGGAAGCGAATTCGGGGTCCTGTCGCCCTCGACGTGGAGGCTCGGAGATCTGGGGGCCAAGCATGCCTTCCTGAAGGCGGGACTGGGCTGGGGCCACATGCCGCTGCACATGGTCAAGGAGGATCTCGAAAGTGGCAGCCTGGTGACGATTCGCATTGAAGGCCTGCCGCGCGAAGTCGTGATGCCGATGAAGGTTGTCTACCGCAAGGACGCGCCGCCGGGGCCGGCTGCCCGCGCCTTCATCGCGCAACTGGGAAAGTAGGCTAATTACCGCGATTTGGTCTGAACTGGATCTGCGTAGAGAGAGTACAGAAAAGCGATCAGCCCGCGTCCACCATCACCAGTTCGGAATCTTCGAGGGCGGAGATCTGCACCGCGGCGACCTTCGTGATCGCCACGCCGTCTAGCGGCCCAACGGGCTCGCCATTCACTTCGATGCGTCCCGAGGCCACGACGAGATACGCGCGACATGCTGGACCCAACTCGTGTCGAACGCTTTCGCCTGCCCTTAGCATTGCGCCAAGCACACGCGCATCGGCGCGAATAGGAAGCGCGCCTTCATCGCGGGCGAACCCGCTGGCGAGAGCGACGAAACGCCCTGACCGGTCGCTTTTGGGAAACGGCCGGGTATCCCATGCCGGTTCACCACCGGCCTCGCGAGGCAGCAGCCAGATCTGGTAAAGCTTGAGCGGCACGTCGCCCTTGTTGAACTCGGCGTGGCGTATGCCCGTGCCGGCGCTCATGACCTGGACATCGCCTGCGTGGATCGCTCCCTCGGAACCCAAGGTATCTCGATGCCCGAGCAGGCCCTGGCGCACATAGGTGATGATCTCCATGTCATGGTGTCCGTGCAGGGGGAAACCGGTGCCGACCGCGATCTCGTCGTCGTTCCAGACAATCAGTGGACCCAGGGCGGCGTGCGCGGGATTGCCGTCGGCGCTGACCACGAAGTGATGTTTCGCGCGCAGCCAGCCGCGTTTCGCCCCGTCCAATGATTTCCAACGTCTGTGTGTGAGCATGTTCTCCTCTGTTTCGAGCCACCGCCAATGCGGCGCGCGTCACCTGTGCGAGCGGCCGAGTTGAGCGCCGCTGCAGATGATGAGCGTGGTGTTTTGGGTGAATTCCGCCGTGGTTTCAGCGTGCGGTATGCAGGCCGGCGCCGGCTGGCAGCTTCTCATTGACAAGCATGCCGATGGCGATTCGATACCCGGACCGGTGTCGGCCAGGCGGGAAAACGCCTGGCCGTCTCACGCACGCGTAGGCGGTGCGAATTTGAATGACGTTCAGCCAAACAGCTTGTTAGCCGTCCGGGCGATCAGTTCGCCCTGGTGGCGAGCACCGGCGAGCTCGATAGCGCTCGGCTGGCGCTGACCTTGTGCGCCTGCGATGGTCGTGGCGCCATACGGAGAGCCGCCGACAATTTCGTCCAGCGTCATCTGCCCCTGGTGGCTATACGGCAGGCCGACGATGGTCATGCCGAAGTGCAGGAGGTTGGTGATAATCGAAAACAGCGTCGCCTCCTGTCCGCCGTGCTGGCTGGCGGTCGACGTGAAGGCACCGCCGACCTTGCCGTTCAATGCACCGCTCATCCAAAGACCGCCGGCCTGATCCAGAAACGTCGCCATCTGCGACGAGATGCGCCCGAAGCGGGTCGGTGTGCCGACGACGATCGCGTCATAGTTGGCGAGTTCGGCAACCGTCGCAACGGGCGCTTGCTGATCGAGCTTGAAGTGGGCGCCCTTCGCCACGTCCTCCGGCGCGGTCTCAGGCACCCGCTTGACGTCGACCACCGCGCCCGCCGAGCGCGCGCCTTCAGCGACGGCTTCCGCCAGCGCTTCGACATGGCCATACGAGGAATAATATAGAACCAGAACTTTCGACATTTCGACCTCCTTCCTATATCTGCGGTGATGCCACTGTGGGAAAAGTTGTGCGCCCGACAACACGCACCGTGTTGCTGCAAGGGCCGATCCAGGTGAGACGATCCGAACGGTCGGTCGGTCGTCTCATCGGAGCCGTCTTCCTAGCTCGCGGTCAGAGGCGAAACGCCCGATGCTGTCCGCCCGGAGCGCGCATCGAGGCTGAACGCGCCGGCACCGAAGTAGGTGATCTGCAAAAGACCACCGGCCATCATCACGTTCTTGAGAAAATGAATCATCTGGTTCTGATCGGCGAAGTTGTGGTGAAAAAACAATGCCGTGACCACGCAGAATACCGCCATTGCCAGCGATACGGCGCGAGCCCTGTAGCCCGACAGCAGCAGCAAGCCGCCGCCCAGTTCGGTCAGCACGGCAACACCGAACGCGAGCGGCGGTACGGGCAGACCCATGGCGGCAATATAGCCAACCGTCGCAGCATACGCTCCGAGCTTGCCCAGCCCACTCATGACAAACGGCGCGCCGATCAAGATGCGGCCCAACAACGGAAGAAACTTAAAACGGTCCATGACAATCTCCTGAAAAGAAATGACGACTGGCATGAATGCTACGGCCGCAATGTTGATGCGCATATCTCCGTGGAGGCAAAGTATCGTTGCTTCTGGCAGAACGATAAGGTTCAGTCAGCGCATGCCAATGGACCGGATCGCTCGCCTGGACGATCGCCGGCGCTTCGCAGAGCTTGTGGGGCGTGGAAACTATTCGGCGGCCCTGGCGCGGGCCGGCCTACACGTCGAAGCTCGAGCGTCGCGTTCGCGCCCGGCCTGCAATTCGGGAGGCGTCCAAACAAGCCGCCTGGAGCAGTTATGTTGCGAGATGAGCGCCGTCCACGGCTAGATCAGCGTCCGTCACGAAGGAGGTGATGGCGGTCGCCCGTGACGATGCTCGCTTTCTGTTCAAGAGCCCGGCTCATGCTCCCTTTGGCGTCAATGCGTGAACAGCGGCGCGACGTCGATGTAGATACGGTAGTCGTCGATTTGCCGATCGCGCACCCGCCAAGTCGTCACGGGCAACCTTTGCGCGCCCGATGACGGGGTCGTTATTGGCATAGACAAACGTGCAGTTGTCCGTCAAGAAGCGCGCGAACCGACGCTCGTCCTTCGAATCAACCGCCTCGTACACCTCCGATACATATTCGAATGCCGCTGTGGACGCCTCGGTGGACATGTCGAGTCTCCTCTTCAAATGATGATTGAGTACGACATCGCAGATAGCAAGCGCCGCGAGGCAGCCACTACCGGCCGGTCAATGACTCAACGATCCGACTCCGTCGGGCGGCGCTCCGAAGACGCGCGGCGGTGCAAGCTGCTTGACTAGCAAAGCGATGCACGAAAGGGCTCCAGCGACGGCGATCGTCGCGAAGACGCCTTCAAGCGTAAAGTGCCGGCGTACGAGTTCGGCTACGAGAAACGAGCCCGCAATGCCGCCAAAACGGCCCATGCCGAGCATCCACGCGACGCCGGTGCCACGCCCTTCGGTCGGATAAAAGGCGGCCGCAAGCGCATTCATGGAGGCTTGCGCGGTGTTCATCAGCACGCCGGACACCAGTACCATTGGCACGAGTAGAGCCACGTGTCCCGCCGTCTCTCCAATACCAAAGAGGCTGATCGCAGCGAGGAGGTAGCACGCGGCAATCACGAGATTTGCATTGAAGCGATCCATCAGCACGCCGCACAGCACCGCGCCGACACCACCGAGCGGGAACAATGCGGAGATCAGCGTCGCGCTCTTCTGGCTCAGGCCTGCATCTTTCAGCAGAATCGGCATCCAGTTGATCAGCGCATAGAAAATCAGAAGGCCCATGAAGGCGGCGAGCCATAGCATCAATGAACCGACAATGTATGAACGCGACAGCACGACGCCGAGCCCCTTGTCGCCCGTTCCCGGCGCGCGCTCGGTCAGTGCGAACCCGCGCGCGTGAATTGCTTCAACGGAGATACGCGCGAGAGTTGTGCGAATACGCGCCACGGGTTTGCCATTTGCAACCATGAAGCGTACCGATTCCGGCATCTTGAGCCATAGCAGGACACCGTGAAGTATCGGCGCGACGCCGCCCAGCATCAGAACACTTCGCCAGCCGGCATGGGGAATCAACCATGCCGCGAGCAAACCACCCAAAGCCGCGCCGAGTGGGAATCCGCAGCACATCAGACTGGTTACGGTCGCGCGGCGCCGGGTCGGACAGAACTCGTCCATCATGGTCACCGCATTAGCCATGGCTGCACCGAGGCCGACGCCCGTGATGAAGCGCAGCACGGTCAATTGACCAATGTTCGTCGAGAACGCGGACACGAGACAGGCAACGCCGAAGAGGAATACGGAGGCGATCATCAGAGACCGTCGTCCAACGCGGTCGGACAAAGGGCCGGACACGAGCGCGCCGAACGCGAGGCCGAACAGCGCTGCACTCAGGACCGGTGCGAGATCGGGCTTTGCCAGATGCCACTCCGTCAGTAACGACGGCGCGATGAAACCGATTGCCGCAGTGTCGAAGCCATCCAGCACGACAATCACGAAGCACACGAGAAAGACGAGTCGTTGAAAACGGCCGAACGGGTGCTCGTTGATGAAGCCTTGGACGTCGACGACTGAAGCACGTTTCACGGTTTGTCTCCTGTGTCGACCGGAGTTAGCGCTTTAGCGCTTACTCCGGTCCCATGCAAAGCTAGTCGACCTGAGTTGGCGCTTTAGCAAAGTCTCACGTCATCCCGCCAACTATCATTCGACAGGAATTCGATTTACATAGAATGATTACAAACAGAACAATCAAAGTCAATGGGTTCCGCGCGGTAAGCATCGCGAACACAATCGGCACCAGCCGGCGATGAAGCGACACTGACCGCGCCACACAGAGACGACAATCATCAGTGGAACCCTTCCAGCACGGTTTTTCCGATTGCCCTTCCCGTTTCGATCCGTTCGTGGGCCTTGCGCAGATCCGCTGCCGTCAAAGTTGTCAATCAGCGCTATATGACACTGCGGGTTCAACACGCGCGCGAGACTTGGGGGCGCTGCCGGGCGTCGAAGTGATCGCCCCGAAATAGTCCACGCCACTGAAGCCGATTGCGCCTCACGCGCGTTCAAATCGTGCCGTCCAGTTGTTCGAGCACGTCAGCCGGGAGCAGGAGCGAGCCAGCCGCCAGGTTCTCGCGCAGATGCATGAGCGACGACGTCCCGGGAATCAGCAGGAGGTTGGGCGAGCGCTGCAGCAGCCACGCCAGCGCCACCTGCATCGGCGTTGCGTCCAGCGACGACGCCACTTCGGTCAGCGTCGCGGACTGCAAAGGCGTGAAGCCGCCTAGCGGGAAGAACGGCACATAGGCGATGTCCTGCTGCGCGAGAGCATCGACTAACGGGCCGTCGTGGCGTTGCATCACATTGAACATGTTTTGCACGCAGACGACCGGGGCAATTGACTGGGCTTCCTCGACCTGCGCGGCGGTCACATTGCTGAGACCCAGATGCCGTATCAAGCCCCGCTGCTGCAACTCGGCAAGGACCGTAAACTGCTCGGCAATCGACCCCTCGGCCGGACGTCTGTCGTCCATCATGGTGCGCAGATTGACGACATCGAGGACATCGACATGCAGATTGCGCAGGTTGTCGTGCACGGCAACGGTGAGTGCTGCCGGACTCTGCGCGGGGATCCATGAGGCATCGCTACCGCGCACAGCGCCCACCTTGGTCACGATCGTGAGGTCGTCACGATACGGATGCAGCGCCTCGCGAATGATCTGGTTCGTTACGTGGGGACCGTAGTAGTCGCTGGTATCGATATGGTTGACGCCGCGCTCCACTGCCTCGCGCAGGACGGCAATCGCCGTGTCTCGATCCTTTGGCGGCCCGAACACGCGAGGGCCGGCGAGTTGCATGGCGCCGTACCCCATGCGGCTCACGTGGCGGTCCCCAAGCATGAACGACCCGGGAGCGTTCGTCTTCGTCATGATGAATTCCTGTGTTGCATTGGTTTGGCTTCTGCCTGCAGGCCGATGGTTTGACCTGTTAGGGATGCTATATCCGCAACGATATTTCGCCTATGTCCTGAATTGCAAAGCAACATTGCGAGTGGTAGAACGTTAAAGGCCCCACTCAGAGCCCCGGATGAACCGAATCACTGACCTCAATGATCTTCGACTCTTCGCTGAAGTCGTCGAGCACGGAAGCTTCACGGCAGCGGCCCGCAGCCTCGGCGTACAGACGTCGAAACTCAGCCGGCGTGTTCGCGCACTGGAGGAAGAGCTTGGCGTTCGTCTGCTCAATCGCACCAGCAGGAGCCTGTCCCTGACGGAAACCGGGCGGCGGTTCCATCAGCATTGCCTCGCCCTGGTGGCGGAATCGAGGGCCGCCAAGGATTTTGTGGACCAGACACGCTCAAAGCCGCAGGGCACCATACGGATAAGCTGCCCCGTGGGACTGCTGACCTCCGGCATCTCCACAATCATTGCGCAGTATGTCCAGGACAACCCGCAGGTGCAGGTGCTCGTCGATGCAACCAACCGTCGCGTGGATGTGGTCGAGGAAGGTCTGGACTTCGCCATCCGGGTCAGGCTTCCCCCTTTGGAAGACACCGATCTCGCAGTCAGGCAACTAGGCTTATCCGTGCAGATTCTGGTCGCCAGTCCGCAACTGGCGGCGCGCCATCCGGTGCCCACGTCCCTTGAGTCGCTCGAAGAATGGCCCACGCTCGCCATGTCCAGCAGCAGCGAGCGCTTCGCGTGGAACCTGGTGAACGCCGAGGGCCGCACGACATCATGGGCGCATCAACCTCGCCTGGCGACGGACGATCTGGCGAGCTTGCGGATTGCGGCTTTGCGAGGCGTCGGCGTGGCCATGCTGCCCCGTGAACTGGTCGACGCCGATATTCACGCCGGCCGGTTGCAGCACTTACTGGCGGGCCTGGCCACGACGCCGGGCCTCGTTCACGCGATCTTCCCCACACGACGCGGTATGGTTCCGGCCGTCCGGCAACTACTGGACGCCCTGGTTTCGGGGTTCGAAGATCTGAACCGGAAGTGATAGTGCGAGCGTAATTGCCTGAGGCTTCGCGAATGGCCTCACGTCGATAAATGCTGCTCAATATGTATCGTCTCTGACGATAGGTCTCATCGAAACATATAGGCTTCTTCCTCGACACGCCAACGCTTACTCTTCCCTCCACTTGATCTGAGATCTTCTCTCACGATTTAACGCAGGATTCCTACGTGTGACCTTCAATACAAACTCTTCCGGCTCATCTTCCTTGACACTTAGTCCATAAGGAATAGTTCATGCAAAACGTCCGTGCCGGTAACGCGCTCATTCCGGCCATAGGCTTTGGCACCTACGGGATGAATGGCGACGACATCTATCGAATGATTCCCGCCGCCCTTCGTGCTGGCTTCCGCCATATCGACACCGCGCAAATCTACCGTAACGAGGCCGAGATCGGCGAGTGCGTCGCCGAATCCGGCATTCCAAGAAGCGAAATATTTCTGATGACCAAGGTCTGGGTCAGCAACTACTCCGCAAGACACTTCGATGCGTCCGTGAACGAGAGCCTGCGCAAACTCAAGACGGACTATATCGACCTGCTCCTGCTGCACTGGCCTGGCTCGGATGTGCCGTTGACCGAACAGATCGCGGAGCTCAATGCGGTCGTGCGCGCCGGCAAGGTCCGGCACATAGGCGTGAGCAATTTCAACCGTGCATCGATGACGGAAGCTATCCGGCTTTCGGCGGCTCCGCTGGTCACGAATCAGTTCGAATACCACCCGTACCTGAACCAGTCCTTGCTCATCGAAAGCACGCGCCAGGCCGGGCTTGCCGTGACAGGATATTGCGGCATGGCGATTGGCCGCGTGTTCTCGGACCCGACGCTCATGGAGATCGCGGCCCGTCATGACAAAACCATCGCCCAGATCGTCTTACGGTGGCTTGTTCAGCAGTCCGGCGTGGTAGCGCTGTCGAGAACCACGCGGGTCGATCGACTGGCACAAAACCTGGCGGTATTCGACTTCGAGTTGGACGGTGCGGACATTGCCGCCATACACGCATTGGCGACGGCAAACAGCCGAATCGTAGATCCCCCCGGTCTTGCCCCGCTGTGGGATAGCACGGGCGCTTGACGACCTGGTCCCCGCCGCGAGACCGGAAGCACAACAGCGTGATCGATCATCATTTTGCGCTGTGCGAGCCGGCTTTACCGAGTGTTCCCAATGGCCGCTGCCATGATCCGTTCAAGGGGGTTTACCCGCTACGACACGAGGCCTGTCTCGAACACGGCGGGTATTTTCTGGTAAGAGAATTTAAGGAGTGAATGGCGAACCACGCATTGACACCGGTCAGCCGCTGGCAGCCATTCGCGTCGTCAGCGATACCGGCTGATCTCCAAACCGGAACCCACCGGCAACGATAGACTCGTCATGCCCGGCTTCGAGCGAACCGCGCGGATATAGCGCAACGCGTTCTCGCCGCCCGGCCGAATCATATCGTCAGCGACGATGATCGCCCCCGGATTGAGCTTCGGATAAAACGCGTCGAGACACGGCACATAGAGATCTTTCCAAAGATCGATGAAGACGAAATCCAGCTTGAGCGGCATGTCCTCGATCAGCGTGACCGCATTGCCGACCTTGAAGTCGACGTAAGCGGCAAGGCCGGCGCGGGTCGTCATCTCGCGTGCATAGGCCGATTTGTCGTCGTGCAATTCCATGGTGGTCACACGGCCGCCCGCGACCCGCGCCGCTTGCGCGAGCCAGAGCGTCGCATAGCCATCCGACGTGCCGAGTTCGAGAATGTGCGGCGCGTGCAGGCTTGCCGCGAGGATGTTGATGAAACGCGCGGTCTCCACGCCCGCCGCGGGAACGTGGCGACCTTTCGTTGCCTTCTGCTTGCGTCGCGGGCGCGGCTTGCGTTCTTTCGTCTGCTCTTCATCTGCGCGCTCCTGATAGGCGTCGAGCACGGCCAGAAAGTCCGGGTCCATCCGTCAGCGGCAACCAATCGCGCAGCCGAGCAGACTGAACGCGCCGACAATCCCGACGCCCGCGCCGAGCCCGAACGTTTCGAGCGACGTGGCGCAGCCCTGCAGAGCGCAGGCGCACGCCAGCGTGGCCACCATGAGAAGTTGCCGGGTGCAGCTGCGCGCCGGGCGGCTGTATCGACTCCTGTGGATCATCGTTCCCCCTTCCGTGTTGATTGGCCTGAGCCAACGCGAAATCGCTGAAACGAGTGTAGCCAGCGCACTTCGCGCAAAACGGTCGAATACCGGGGGCAAAGACGGAGCCGCTTACAAAAGCTTGCGCAGACGTATTCAGCTTCTGTTCGGCGCAGCCCATGAAGTCACGGCCATTTCATCGCAAATGCCGGTTTTCCCACATACCGCCAGCTTACGACTTGTCATCCTGAAGGCTCAGGCGTGTGTATGGCGGGAGATGGCTATGTCGGTCTATGTCGATGAAGGGTTCAGGCCCTGTGTGACGGAATGCGCGACGGTCGCGTTCCGGGTGTGCTGTGATGATCGGGCGCAGATTTTCGAGGTCAGCGCCGAGGCACTCGTGGCCTATTGTGGCGCGGCGAGCAAGCGCAAGGAGGATCTACTCGTCGCATTCGAAGGTGCGCAACTGGAAATCCTTTCGGTCGCCGCGCAGAAGTGGGCCTTCAGACCGACGGAGCCGGTGCGTCTCGGCCTCGACGAATTCCGAATGGTCAGACATTAAACCGCAGGTATGCCAGAATCGCATCATGACCTGGATCGCCGCCCTGCCGATGTATAACGTCACGCCCGCGCTCGACCTCGAGTGGCGCGAGTGGCTCGCCGACGTGCTGCGCATGGTCAAGCCCGCGTGCCGCATCGTCGAACCGGACGAGGAATTGCACGGCTTCTGGCGGCGCCCCAATCTGCTGATCTCGCAGACTTGCGGTTATCCGTTGATGCACGGCTTGCACGAACAGGTTCAACTGATCGCGACGCCGCGCTTCGACGCGCCGGGCTGCGAGGGGGCGCATTATTCGAGCGTGCTGGTGACGCGCGCGGACGCGCAGTTCGACACGCTCGCGGCCTGCCGCGGCGCACGCGCCGCCTACAACCAGGACGATTCGAATAGCGGCATGAACGTGTTTCGCCACGCCGTGGCGCCGCTTTCGAGCGGCGGCATGTTCTTCAGCTCAGTGTTGCGAACCGGCTCGCATCTCGGCTCGCTGCGCGCAGTGGCGGAAAATCGCGCGGACGTCGCCGCGATCGATTGCGTGACCTTCGCTTTCGTGTGCGATGAAATGCCGGAACTGGCCCGCCAGGTTCGCCGGATCGGCACGACTGCGCCGTCGCCGGGCTTGCCTTTGATCGCCTCCGACACGGTGCCCTCGGCGACGATCGAGGCATTGCGCGAAGCGCTGAACGAGGCGCTCGCCAATCAGCCCGAGCGCGCGAAACGCCTGCGTTTGCAGGGCTTTTCCGTGTTGCCGCCCTCGGACTACGAACGCATCGAGCAGCTCGAAAACGAAGCGCGCGCCGTCGGCTATACGCGCCTCGCCTGAGGCCTGAGCCGCGGATTTAGTGCTGCTGCACGTCCAGCACCAGAAGCTGCGCGCCGTCGGCAACCTGATCGCCGACCGCATACAGCACCTCCGACACCGTACCGGCCGCCGGCGCACCGATGGTGTGCTCCATCTTCATCGCTTCCATCACGATCAGCGGCGTGCCCTTCTCCACCACGGTGCCCGGCTCGACCAGCACCGCGATCACCTTGCCGGGCATCGGCGCAGTCAAACGGCCTTCGCCGCCTTCGGCGTCCGCGGCGTGCGCAAGCAGGTTCTGCCACTCGAACGAGAGCGCTTCGCCGAGGCAGAACACATGGAACGTATCGACGTCGACGAACACGCGGCCCGTTGCGCGCGCGTCGCCGATCGTCGCGCGGAATTCGTGCGGACCGCTGCCGTCCGACCAGCTGAAATCCTCGCGCACGCCGTTGTGTTCGAGCGTTTGCGTGTTGCCGTCGCGCGCGAACGTGACGGTGAAGTTGCTTTCGCTGTCGTTACCCGTCCTACCGCTGTCCAGATCGCGCCAGCCGAGCGTCTGCGTATAGCCGCTATTCAGGCGCCAGTGCGACAGCGCATCCCACGGCGACGCGCCGTGCGCCGTGCCGCCCTCGCGCTTGAGCAACGCCGCGCACGCCAGCGCCAACGCTTCCTTGAATGGCTTCTTGCGCGGCGCGAACAGGGCGTCGTGATGACGTTCGATCAGGCCCGTATCGAGATCGCCCGTTGCAAACGGCTCGCTCGCGACGATGCTTTGCAGGAACTCGACATTGGTATGCGGGCCGACCACCGCGCATGCATGCAGCGCGCGGCTCAGACGCGCGAGCGCCTCCTCGCGCGTGGCGCCGTGCACGATCAGCTTGGCGATCATCGGATCGTAGAACGGCGTGATGGTGTCGCCTTCACGCACACCGCTGTCGATGCGCACCGGCGCCTTGCGTCCGGGCTCGCCGAGACCGGCCGCGTCGATGGCGAACTCCACGCCATCCGGCATCCGCAGATGCTTGAGCGTGCCCGTCGACGGCAGGAAGCCGCGCGCCGGATGTTCGGCGTAGATGCGCGCTTCGATCGCGTGACCATCGATTTTCAGCTGGGCCTGCGTAAGCGGCAGCGGTTCATCGGCGGCGACGCGCAGTTGCCATTCCACCAGGTCCTGGCCGGTCACCATCTCCGTGACCGGATGCTCGACCTGCAGGCGCGTGTTCATTTCCATGAAGTAGAAGTCGCCCGTGCCGGTCATGATGAACTCGACCGTGCCCGCGCCGACATAATTCACCGCGCGCGCGGCCGCCACCGCCGCCTCGCCCATTTCGCGCTTGATTTCACCGGACAATCCGGGCGCGGGCGCTTCTTCCAGCACTTTCTGATGCCGCCGCTGCACCGAGCAATCGCGATCGAACAGATAGACCGCGCCGCCGTGCCGGTCCGCGAACACCTGCACTTCCACGTGACGCGGCCGCGTCAGATACTTTTCGATCAGCACGCGATCGTTGCCGAAGCTGCTTGCCGCTTCCCGCTTGCATGAAGCCAGCAACGCCGCGAAATCCTCGCTGCGTTCGACCACGCGCATGCCCTTGCCGCCGCCACCCGCGCTGGCTTTGAGCAGCACCGGATAACCGATCGCATCCGCCTCGCGATGCAGCAGTTGCGGATCCTGATCGTCGCCGTGATAACCCGGCACGAGCGGCACGGCGGCCGCATGCATCAGTGCCTTCGCGGCGGCCTTCGAACCCATCGCGGCGATGGCCTCGACCGGCGGCCCGATGAAGACGATGCCGGCCGCTTCGCAAGCATGCGCGAAGTCTTCGTTCTCCGACAGGAAGCCGTAGCCCGGATGCACCGCCTGCGCGCCGGTGGCGCGCGCGGCTTCGATAATGCGCTCGACGCGCAGATAGCTTTCCGCGGCTGTCGAGCCGCCGATGTGCACTGCCTCATCGCACGCGGCCACGTGTTTCGCGTTGGCGTCCGCATCGGAATAGACGGCCACGCTCGCAATGCCGAGCCGCTTGCAGGTCGCGGCGACGCGGCACGCAATCTCGCCCCGGTTGGCAATCAGGATCTTGTTGAACATGAAGTGTCTCGATGAAGTGTGCCGTTTTTTCGGGGCTGTTGTTCTGGTCAAGGCGCGGCGCGCGCCCTGGAATGTGTGCTTCAGTTGCGCCAGGCAGGCGTGCGTTTTTCGAGGAACGACGCGACGCCTTCGCGCCCTTCCGCGCCGGCACGCGTGCGCGCGATACGCGCCGCCGTGTCCTCGATCATCGCAGCGTTCAACTCATGGCCCGCGATGTCCTGCACGAGCTGCTTGCACGCGCGCACCGCTTGCGGACCGTTCGCGCAGAGCGTCTCGGCAATCTGCTGGATAGTGGCGTCGAGTTGCTCCATGCTCACCGCTTCGCTGACGAGCCCGAGGCGCAATGCCGTCGCGCAATCGAATTGCTCGGCGGTCGTGAAATAGCGGCGCGATGCCTGCTCGCCCAGCGCGCGAATCACGTACGGCGCGATGGTGGCTGGAATCAGACCGAGGCGCGCCTCCGAGAGGCAGAAGCGCGCGCTGTCGACAGCCACCACGATGTCGCACGCCGAGATCAAACCCATGCCGCCCGCGTACGCGTCGCCGTTGACGCGCGCGATCACCGGCTTGTTGCAGCGATAGATCGACGACAACATGTTCGCGAGCAGCATCGCGTCGGCGCGGTTCTCGTCGTCCGAGTAGCCGGCCATCTTCTTCATCCAGTTCAGATCCGCGCCCGCGCAGAACGCCTTGCCGTTCGCGGCGAGCACCACCGCGCGCACGTCGTCGCGATCGTTGAGCGCGGTGAAGGCCGCGGTCACTTCGGCGATCATCGTTTCGTTGAACGCGTTGCGCACGTCCGGACGACTCAATGTGACCGTCGCGACCTGGCCGGCGAATTCGACATTCAGTGTTTCGTATTGCATCGTCGCTGCTCCCGCGCTTGGTCGCGCATCGTCACATTCTGAACACGCCGAAACGCGTGTCTTCGATCGGCGCGTTCATCGCGGCGGACAAGCCAAGACCGAGCACATCGCGCGTTTGCGCCGGATCGATCACGCCGTCGTCCCACAGGCGCGCGCTCGCGTAGTACGGATGGCCCTGATGTTCGTATTGATCGCGAATCGGCTGCTTGAACGCCTCTTCTTCTTCAGCGCTCCACGAGCCGCCCTTGCCTTCGATGCCGTCGCGCTTGACGGTGGCCAGCACCGACGCCGCCTGCTCGCCGCCCATTACCGAGATGCGCGCGTTCGGCCACATCCACAGGAAACGCGGCGAATACGCGCGACCGCACATGCCGTAGTTGCCCGCGCCGAACGACCCGCCGATGATCACCGTGAACTTCGGCACCTTGGCCGTAGCCACCGCCGTCACCATCTTCGCGCCGTTACGCGCGATGCCTTCGTTTTCGTATTTGCGGCCCACCATGAAGCCGGTAATGTTCTGCAGGAACACGAGCGGAATCTTGCGCTGGCAGCACAGCTCGATGAAGTGCGCGCCCTTGAGCGCGGACTCCGAAAACAGAATGCCGTTGTTCGCGATGATGCCGACCGGATGCCCCCAGATATGCGCGAAGCCGGTGACAAGCGTGGTGCCGTAGCGCGCCTTGAATTCGTCGAATGCCGAATCGTCGACGATCCGCGCGATCACCTCGCGGATATCGAACGGCTTGCGGGTATCCACGGGAATCACGCCGTACATGCTCTTCACGTCGTAGCGCGGCGGTTTCGGTTCCTGCAATGCCACCGGCACCTGCTTGCCGCGATTCAGATTGCCGACGATGCTGCGCGCAATCCCCAACGCATGCGCGTCGTTCTGCGCGAGATGATCGACCACGCCCGACAGACGCGTATGCACGTCGCCGCCGCCGAGATCTTCGGCGCTCACCACTTCACCGGTGGCGGCTTTCACCAGCGGCGGACCGCCGAGGAAAATCGTCCCCTGATTCTTGACGATGATCGACTCGTCGCTCATGGCCGGCACGTAGGCGCCGCCTGCGGTACACGAACCCATCACGACGGCGATCTGCGGAATGCCCGCTGCGGACAGATTCGCCTGATTGTAGAAGATGCGGCCGAAGTGATCGCGGTCCGGAAACACGTCGTCCTGGTTCGGCAGATTCGCGCCGCCCGAGTCCACCAGATACACACAGGGCAGATGATTTTCAGCGGCAATTTCCTGCGCCCGCACGTGTTTTTTCACGGTAACTGGATAGTAGGTGCCGCCCTTGACCGTTGCATCGTTGCAGACGATCACGCACTCCTGCCCGGCGATCCGACCAATGCCGGTGATCACGCCCGCGCCCGGCGCATCGTTGTGATACATGCCGTAGGCTGCGAGTTGCGAGAACTCGAGAAACGGCGTGCCCGGATCGAGCAGCTTCTCGATGCGATCGCGCGGCAGCAGTTTGCCGCGTCCCGTGTGTTTGTCGCGCGCCGCCTGACCGCCGCCCAGCGCCAGCTTCTCGACCTTCGCGCGAAGGTCGGCGACCAGCGCTTCGAGCGCCGTCGCGTTGGCGCGGAAGTCGTCCGAGCGCGGATTCAGCTTTGATTCGATGATCGGCATTACGGGCTTCTCCTGTCGATCGGAGTTAGTGCTTCAGCACTTACTCCGATCCCATGCAAGGTAATTGCTTTCGCCGCTTCTTTATAGGCTTGCGCTGACACGCAGCGTGACGCGCCGTACGATGTATGGTGCGCTGCGAAGTGCACTAAGTGCACAACCGCTCAGGCCGTTTCGGCGAACAGTTCGCGGCCGATCAGCATGCGGCGGATCTCGCTGGTACCGGCGCCGATTTCATAGAGCTTCGCGTCGCGCCACAAACGGCCGACCGGATACTCGTTGATATAGCCATTGCCGCCGAGAATCTGGATCGCCTCGCCGGCCATCCACGTGGCTTTTTCCGCGGTGTAGAGAATCACGCCCGCGCAGTCCTTGCGCACCTGGCGCACGTGTTCCTTGCCGAGCGTGTCGAGTTGACGACCCACCGCATAGAGATACGCGCGGCACGCCTGCAGCGTCGTGTAGAGGTCCGCCACCTTGCCTTGAATGAGCTGGAATTCGCCGATCGGCTGACCGAACTGCTTACGGTCGTGGATATACGGCACGACCGCGTCCATGACCGCGACCATGATGCCGGTCGGGCCGCCTGCGAGCACGGCGCGTTCGTAGTCGAGGCCGCTCATCAGCACCTTCGCGCCGCCGTTCAACTGGCCGAGAATGTTTTCTTCCGGCACTTCCACGTCCTGGAACACCAGTTCGCCGGTATGCGAGCCGCGCATGCCGAGCTTGTCGAGTTTCTGCGCAACGGAAAATCCCTTCATGCCCTTCTCGACGATAAACGCGGTAATGCCGCGCGAATTCGCTTCGGGATCGGTCTTGGCATAGACGACCAGCGTGTCGCAATCCGGGCCATTGGTGATCCACATCTTCGTGCCGTTGAGCACGTAGTGGTCGCCCTTCTTCTCCGCGCGCAGCTTCATGCTGACCACATCCGAACCCGCGTTCGGCTCGCTCATGGCGAGTGCGCCGATATGTTCGCCCGACACGAGCTTGGGCAGATACTTCTGTTTTTGCGCTTCCGTGCCGTTGCGATGAATCTGGTTGACGCACAGATTCGAATGCGCGCCGTACGAGAGACCGACCGACGCCGACGCGCGCGAGATTTCCTCCATGGCGATCATGTGCGCCGTATAGCCCATGTTCGCGCCGCCGTATTCCTCCGAGACCGTCATGCCGAGCACGCCCAGATCGCCGAACTTGCGCCACAGGTCCATGGGAAACTGATCCGTGCGATCGATTTCCGCGGCACGCGGGGCGATTTCTTTGGCAGCGAATCCCGCGATGCTGTCGCGCAGCATTTCGATTTCTTCGCCGAGCGGGAATTGCAAACCGGGCAGGTTGCTCATTGCTGTGTCTCCAGAGTTCGTTGGCGGCCGGCCGTGAGTGGGCGCCGGCTGGTCCGGTTGCGGCTCGGCGGACGGCGGCGGCCTTGTGGGCCGCCTCTGTCGTCCCGCACGAGGCGCGAAACGTTCAAGGCGCATTTCACGCTAGATTTACGTAAGCGTCAATAGGTATTTTTGAGTGTTACTCAGAAACTGAAGCGACCGCCTACAACATCGCTGTGGCGTGATAGCATCGCAGTCATCAAACTTATTCCGCACCTTTACGAGCCGAATTCGCCTCACAAATCTGAACTGAACTCATATGACGGTTGCCACGAAGGCCGAGTTACCCGCCTCGCGCCGCCAGCCGGCCGGGCGCAAGTCGCAGCAGCGCGTGAAGGAGATCCTTCAGGCGGGGCGCGACGTGTTCTCCGAAAAGGGCTACGAGCGCGCGACAACGGCCGAAATCGCGCAGCGCCTCGGCATTTCCGAGGCGACCGTGTTCAGCTATTTCCGCGGCAAACGCGAGCTGTGCGCGCGGGTGATCGGCGACTGGTACGACGAGATCATCGACGCGATCGAATCCGGCTTGCCGCGCGACGGCAATGTGCGCCAGCAGTTCGCGTTCATCGTGCGCACGCATTTGCGGCTGATGCTGGTCAACGGCACTGATCTGTGCGCGCTGGTGTTATCCGAAGGTCGGGCCCGGCATCATGAGCTGAGCGAGGCGCTCACGGAGTTGCAGCGCCGCTATACCGCGCCGTTGATGCGCGTACTGGCGCAAGGCCAGGAGAGCGGGCAGATTCGCGCCGACATGCCACTGCGCCTGTTGCGCTCGATGGTGTTCGGGCCGATGGAGCATGTGCTGTGGGACGCTACGCTCGCGAACCGGCATATCGATATCGATGCAACGGCGGATCAACTCATCGACGTTTTGTGGGCAGCGCTGACGCCGCCAGATCTGGCGGTGAGCGCATTGCAGCAGTTCAGAGTGGAAGTGGCGGAGGCGAACCGGCGGTTCGAAGAGGCGGCGCGCGGTGCAAAGGATATGTCTCGCGGCAACGAATAGCGGGCGCATTTCCTGCGTTTGCCTCACTTCTGTTCTTCGTCGAAAAAACGGCTAATCTACTGCTTCCCGGTCGAAGTCAGATGGAGACGCCAAGTGCCGAAAGAATCAGCCGCAAAGATCGCCAAGCCAGCCAAGACCTCGAACATCCGCATCGGCATAGGCGGCTGGACCTACGCGCCCTGGCGCGGCACCTTCTACCCGCCCGACCTCACGCAAAGGCGCGAACTCGAATACGCGAGCAAGAACCTCACATCGATTGAAATCAACGGCACGTTTTACGGATTGCAAAAACCGGCGAGCTACGAGAAGTGGTACCAGGAAACGCCGGACGATTTCGTCTTTTCGCTGAAGGCGCCGCGCTACGCGACCAACAGAAAAGTCCTCGCCGACGCGGGCGAAACGATCGAACGCTTCTTCGGCAGCGGCGTGCTATTGCTCAAGCAGAAGCTCGGCCCGGTCAACTGGCAATTCGCACCCACCAAAAAATTCGACAAGGAAGACTTCGAAGCCTTTCTGAAGCTACTGCCGGCCAGTATTGAAGGCCAGAAGCTCAGGCATGCGATCGAAGTCCGCAACGACACCTTCAAGACGCCGGACTTCATCGCGCTCGCCCGCAAATACAAAGTCGCCGTGGTACTGGCGGGCGACAGCGAATACCCGCAGATCGCGGACATCACCGCGCCCTTCGTGTACGCCCGCATCATGGGCACGACGGACAAACAGGCCAAGGGCTATTCGACTAAGGCGCTCGACACGTGGGCCGAACGCGCGCGGCAATTGGCGGCAGGCACGACACCGGACGATCTGGAAACCTCGGCAGAAGCGCCCGCGAAAACAGCCACACGCGCGGCCGCACTGGACGTCTATCTCTACGTGATCAGCGGCTTCAAGGAACGCAATCCGGCAGCCGCCATGGCGCTGATCAAACGTCTCTGACACGCGCCGCCCGGCCGCATCGCGCGAGTGTCATAATCCCGGCAGCGAAGACAAGCACGATCAACGCACCCACACTCATGCAGTCAGGCCGCGAGGCCACTTCATCACCAAGGTCCGGGAGAATATTTTGAGCGCCATCGACAATCCTTTGCACGATCAGGAAGTCGGCTCGGCCGACGCCACCCAGGACACCACGCGCATCGACGACGTTCGGATCGGCGCGGTCCGTCCACTGATTTCCCCTGCGCTGTTGCAGGACGAGTTGCCGGTGCCGCCTTCGGTGCAGACTCTGGTCGAGAAAACCCGCGCGGAAATCGCCGATATTCTGCATGGCCGTGACGACCGGCTCGTGATGATCGTCGGGCCGTGTTCGATTCACGACCACGATCAGGCGATCGAATACGCACACAAACTGAAGGTCGCCGCCGACACCTACAAGGAAGATCTTCTGATCGTGATGCGGGTCTACTTCGAGAAGCCGCGCACCACGGTCGGCTGGAAAGGCTATATCAACGACCCGCGGCTGGATGGCAGTTTCCGCATCAACGAAGGTCTGCGTCTTGCACGGCAACTGCTGCTCGACATCAACGGTCTCGGCTTGTCCACGGCCACCGAGTTTCTCGACCTGCTGAGCCCGCAGTACATCGCCGACCTGATCGCGTGGGGCGCCATCGGCGCGCGCACGACGGAGAGCCAGAGCCATCGTCAACTGGCGTCAGGTCTGAGCTGCCCGATCGGTTTCAAGAACGGCACCGACGGCGGCGTGCAGATCGCCGCGGACGCGATCGTCGCCGCGCGCGCGAGCCACGCGTTCATGGGCATGACGAAAATGGGCATGGCCGCGATCTTCGAAACGCGCGGCAACGACGACGCGCACGTGATACTGCGCGGCGGCAAGAAAGGGCCGAACTACGACAGCGCGTCGGTGGAAGCCACCTGCGTGGCGCTCAAATCAGCGGGTTTGCGCGAGCAGGTCATGGTCGACTGTTCGCATGCGAACTCGGGCAAGTCGCACTTGCGTCAACTGGAGGTGGTGCAGGATCTGGCGCAGCAGTTGTCGCAGCGCGAGCGCCGCATCATCGGCGTCATGCTGGAAAGTCATCTGGAAGAAGGCCGTCAGGATCTGAAGCCAGGCGTGCCGTTGCGTCACGGCGTATCGATCACGGATGCCTGCGTCAGTTGGGCGCAGACCGAGCCGGCGCTCGAGACGCTCGCCGAAGCCACCCGCAAACGTCGCGCCGGCTGAGCGCGAGCCGGGACGCAAGCGCTGAGTCGGGCAACCCCCAGGAAGCCCCTTGGGGAGAGCACAAAAACACACGCGCCGCACCAGCCGCCGATCGATCCACCTTACCGGGGTTGGGCAGCGCGTGATTCCTCACGCCCGATGCATCGCTCGCCGCGCGCCAGTTTGGCGCGTGTGGATGCTCCGGCGTGAAGCGCGTTGCATTAAGACGCGTTGACGGCTTCCTTGAACGCCTTGCCAGCGGTGAACTTCACCGTCTTGGCAGCCGCGATCTGGATCTCGGCACCCGTCGACGGATTACGGCCCACGCGTGCTGCGCGCGCGCCAGTCGAGAAAGAACCGAAACCGACCAGTTGCACCGTATCACCACCCACCACGGCTTTGGTCACCGCTTCGACGATCGCGTCGATGGTTTGGCCGGTGGCCGCTTTGCTTTCGCCCGTCGCTGCGGCGACTGCATCAATCAGTTCCTGTTTGTTCATAGCACTTCCCGTATGGTAATCATGGAACCGGCGCCACATCTGTTGCGCCGGGACCGACACACTAACGCATAGGCGCGGGTTCGCGCAAACCTTGGGTGTAAGCCTTGTATCACCCGCCCACAGGGAATTTGACGATTTTTTCATGCAAAGTGCCATAAGAATCGCGCGCTTACACGTTTCTTTGGCTCGACACGGCTTTTTGCGTTATCACAATCCGTTGCAATTTCAGTGCTTTAGCGCGTCCCAAGCCGCCACCAGCGGGCTTTTTTACTATGTTATGGTGGATCGCAGAAAGTCGGAATTTGGCAGGCGCGGCGTCCGGTAAATAAAGAATCCGGGAGGAATAAAAAATGAATTTTCGCCATATTGCAACATGTGCACTGCTCGCCGCGACGTCCTGCGCGGCCCTCGCAGCCGACGACAAAAGCTGCGCCACGCTCGTCGGCACGGCAAATTCACCCGCTCCGCAGAGCTTTCACGTACGTGACGGCGAGCCGGTCGACCTCGTCAGCAGCACTGGAACCGTGCACGGCAAGCTGCTGGTTTTTGGCGACAGCGGCGTTTTCCGCGCCTATTGGCAGCCCGAGAACAGCCCGGAGAAGTATGTGCTGGCGAATGCCGGCATGAATACCGTGCGGCTCGTCTCTACGCCGCCACAAGGCACGCCGGCACAGAACGGCCAACCCGGCACGACGCTCACGCCGCAACGCGTGCTCTCCTGTCCGGTACTTTGATGCGACGAGCCTGTCACTTCGGCCGTTCGAACGCGGCACAAATGACCCATCACGCATCGTAAGCAGGTCGGACTTACCGCTTATTCGCGAGGCAATCGATTTCTATCTGACACGCCCTCAAGGTCCCACCCGTCCTGCCGATATACAAAGCTGCGTGTGCTGCGCAAACGTTTAAAGGAACGGGGATGGTTCTGTTAGCCAAATTGAGGGATGCGCTGTCGGTCGCGGAACGCGACCCCGAGCTCGTGCGTTCGCAGCTCGAAGCATTCAGCCACCAGGTCCCGCTTCTCTATTTCATTCTGCTCGTCAATACGGCGGCCGTCGCCATCACGCACGTCAGCTGCGCGCCGGCATGGTTGTCGATCTACTTTCCCGCGACGCTGTGCACCCTGTGCATCATCCGTTGCATACGATGGTGGCGTCTTCGGCACCGCCCCCTGACTCTCGACAAGGCAGTGTCCGAACTGCGCAAGCTGACCTGGCTTGCCGGCCTCTTCGCCGTCGCATTCAGCAGCTGGTCGTTGCTGCTCTTTCCCTACGGCACCGCGTACGAACAGACGCAGGTCGCGTTTTACATGGCGACGACGCTGGTCGGCTGCGTGTTCTGCCTGATGCACTTGCGCGCGGCTGCCATGCTGTTGCTGTCGATCGTCATCCTAAGCTTTTCGACCTTTCTGGTTTTCACCGGCTATCCGGTTTTCATTGCGATGGCCGTCGACATGACGTTGGTCGGCGTCGCGCTTGCCTTCATCATTCAGCTGTATTGCCGGACCTTTGCCGACGTGGTGCACGCGCAGCGCGAGTTGCAGGCGAGCCAGCAAAAAACGCAGCGCCTCAGCGACGACAACTTCCGGCTCGCGAGCATCGACAGTCTGACGGACCTGCCCAACCGGCGCAGTTTCTTCGCCTCGCTGCGCGCTTTGTCCGAGCAGGCGCTCGGCACCCGCGGCGGCTTCAATGTTGGGCTGATCGATCTCGACGGCTTCAAACAGGTCAACGATATTTACGGCCACGCCTGCGGCGACCTCGTTCTTCAGGAAGTCGGCTCGCGTTTGCTGGCGCTCGCCGAGCCCGGCATTTTCTTCGCGCGCCTCGGTGGCGACGAGTTCGGCGTGCTCGCGCAGCACAAACTGGCGAACGAGACGCTCGTCGAATTGGGCGAGCGCATCTGCGAGGCGCTCGGTCAGCCCTATCGAGTTGCCGGCAACGTCGCCGAGTTGTCGGGCACGATCGGCTGGGCCGCGTTCCCTGAAGCCGGCACGACGGTGGCCCAAGTGTTCGAACGCGCCGACGCGGCACTATACGTGGGCAAGGAAAGCCGGCGCGGCACGCCGGTCATCTTCTCCACCGAACATGAAACGCGCATCCGGCGTTCGAGTCTCGTGACCCAGGAACTCCGCCATGCGGACCTCGAGTCGGAACTGTTTCTGGAGTTCCAGCCGATTTACGACGTCGTCACGCAATGCACCCTCGGCCTGGAAGCGCTCGGGCGCTGGCACAACGCACGGCTCGGCGCGGTCAGGCCGGAAGAATTCATTCGGATTGCCGAGCGTACCGAACTGATTCTGCGCATCACGGAAGTGCTGCTGCACAAAGCGCTCGACGAAGCGGCGCGCTGGCCGTCCGAGCTTTATCTGTCGTTCAATCTGTCGGCGATCGATATCTGCACGTCGGCGCGCGCCCGACGGCTGATCGATATCGTCATGGCAAGCGGCGTGCCGCCGCACCGCGTGTCGTTCGAAATCACCGAGACCGCCGTGACGCGTGATTTCGAACAGGCCCGCTGTTCGCTCACCATGATCAAGAAAGCCGGCTGCCGCGTGTCGCTCGACGACTTCGGCACCGGCTATTCGAGCCTCAGCTATGTGCATCGCCTGCCCTTCGACACGATCAAGATCGACCGCAGCTTCATGACGGACGTGGATACTAATAGCGCGTCGAAGAAGATCGTCAAGTCGGTGCTCGACCTGTGCCGCAACCTTGGGCTCGAATGCGTGGTGGAAGGACTCGAGACGGCGTCGCAAGTCGAGGTCGTCAAGGCGCTAGGCGCACGCGCGGTGCAGGGTTATCTGTTTAGCCGGCCGATGCGGGCAAGCGCGATCGCCGCCTATTTGCAGACGGCGCGCGGGCACGATTTTGCGATTGAGGTCCAGCCGTAGTCCTATCGTTCCGCGACACGGTGCGGTGCTGAACCCGCTTCACCGTCGCGCGGCCAGGCGCCACCTGACCGCCCTCATCAGCGCGCTAACGTGCCGCGGTATCGTATTCCAGCTTCGGATACCAGTCCGTGCCACGGCCACCGGGCGTCATGTCGAGCACGGTCCAGATCGGCATCACGTCCGGGGCGCCGCGTGGATCCTGTCCGGGGTCCGCAGTCGACGGCCCCATCTCCTCCGCCCAGAAGTGCCGCACCGTGCCGCCCGAGCGCGTAAACACATTGAACGCGGGATTGTCGTCGCCCGCCGGATCTTCCGCCGCGTAATCGCGATTGAAGGTGTTGCCGCCCGATGAGTACAGCCGCAGATGCCGCCAGCCCCGCTCCTTCTTGAACGCAACCAGCTTCTCGATCGGCGAGCGGCCGATCACCGCGAACGCGACGCGCTGCAGGATGTCGGGCATTTCGCCGTCGTATGCACTCAAAAGCGACGTGCACATCGGACACGGCCGGGCGCGCTGCGGGCCGAACATCCAGTTGTAGGTGACGAGCGTGTCATGCTCGCCGAACATCTCCGATAGCTTTACCGGGCCGGTTTCGCCCATGAACAGGTAATCCTCGGGCACGACGCCGCCGTCCGGCAGCGCGCGGCGCTGGGCGGCGACCCGTTCGATATGGCGGCGCAATTCGATTTCCTCGGCGAGCAGGTCGTTGCGCGCGCGCCGATAGTCGGCGCTTTCGCCGGGAAAGCGGCTCGGCGTGTCGGCCGCTAGTTGGCGGGCCGGCTTCAACGTTTGTGCGGATGCGGATACGTCAGTCATCAGCCATCTCCTCTTACGGAACAAGGATAAAGGGCGCGAGCAGCGCGCCGCGAACGCGGCCGCGTTCTCGCCCTCTATATAGTCACGACGAACGCGCGGCGGCAAATCGACAGCATCGGCGAAATTTTTTTGGCGATGCTCAGGCGCACCCTGACGGCAACCCAAGGCGCCCGGCAAGGTATCCTTGAGCGCAACAGCACGCGCGCCGAGGCGCGCCGTCTATGGGGATGCAACATGCCGCTTCGTCTGCCACCGCTGCCGGCGCTTCGTTTCTTTGAAGCGGCCGGCAGGCATCAGAGTTTCAAACTTGCCGCCGCGGAACTGAATGTCACGCCGAGCGCGATCAGCCACGGCATTGTCGGACTGGAACAGGCGCTCGGCGTCGAACTGTTCGTGCGCGAGCCGCGCGGCATCTCGCTCACGGCGAGCGGCGCGGATTACTTGTCGTATGTCTCCGAAGCGTTCTCGCTGATCGCGATCGGCACGCAGCGCCTGCCGAATCACCGCGCGGATCGGCCAATCGCGCTGAGTTGCGCGCCGACCTTCGCGTCGCGCTGGCTGCTGCCGCGCCTCGCCGGCTTTCGCGCGCTCTGGCCAAATGTGAACGTGAGCGTCGACACCTCGCATCGTCAGGTCGGTTTTCCCGTCGACGGTTTCGACTTCGCGATCCGCATGAGCCGTGCGCCGGTTGCAGGCACCGCGTGGACGCGGCTGTTCGGCGAGCGCCTCGTGCCCGTGTGCAGCCCCGCGTATCTGGCGGATCTGCGCGACGAGCACGGCAACGCGGACCTGCGTCGCGCGACGCTCATTCACGTGAACGCCGCCAGCGAGGACTGGCAGGCGTGGCTGGATGCGACCGGCACCGAAGGCATCGAGACCACCGCAGGCCTGCGCGTCGACACGATCCAGCTCGCCTTTGAAGCCGCGGCGATGGGCCTCGGCGTCGCGCTCGGCAGACGGCCGCTGGTGGATCGGGATATCGACAGCGGCGTGCTCGTGGAGGCTTATGCGGCGACGATCGCGTCCACCACGGCCTACTGGTTGGTCAGCGCGGAGAACGCGGACCGCCGGCCGGAGCTTTTCGATTTCAAACGCTGGCTGGTGAGCGAGGCCGAGCAGTTCGACGCGCACACCGACGTTGCCGGCCAGGCACTGCAGAACGCCACCAACTAAACCACAGGTCCGCTTCGCACAGGTGAGCCACGCTCACCTGTCGTCAAAAACTTATCTTTTGCCGCTTCTGACGCTCGCTGCGACCATGTGTCGAAGGAGATCAGAACCATGTCGACCGCCAACAGCAAACGCTTCGCCCCCGCCTTCAATCAGACGACGCTCGTGATTCTCGCTGGCGCGCTCATTCTGAGCGCCGCAATGGGCATCCGGCAGACGTTTGGTCTGTTCATCGGACCGTTCTCGTTCGACCGCGGCTTGCCGGTCACGCTGATCGCGTTTGCGATCGCGCTGCACAATCTCGTGTGGGGTTTCGCCCAGCCGTTCGCGGGCGCCGCCGCGGATCGCTACGGTTCGGCGCCGGTGGTCGCGTTCGGCGCGACGACATTCGCGGCGGGCCTCGGCCTCGCGGCAGTGGCGCCCAGCGGCGCCATGTTGATCGTCGGCATGGGGCTGCTGGTCGGCATCGGCGTGAGTTGCACGACCTTCGGCGTGGTGCTGCCGGCGGTCGGCCGCATCGCCTCGCCTGAAAAACGCAGCATGGCGATGGGTCTGGTCAGCGCCGGCGGCTCCGCCGGCCAGGTGCTGATGGTTCCACTCGTGCAAGGCGTCCGGCTCAGTTCGGGGATTGCCACGTCGCTCTTCGTGCTGGCTTTCCTGATGCTGCTGATCGCCCCGCTCGGCATGGTGCTCGACCGGCGCGCGCGGGTCGGCACGCCCGTTCACGAAGAGCATGTCGCGCCGCTTCGCAAGGTACTGGGTCAAGCCGCCGGGCATCGAGGCTACCGGCTGCTGACGCTCGGTTTCTTCACCTGCGGTTTCCAGCTTGCCTTTATCGCCACGCATCTGCCCGAGTACCTGTCGCTTTGCCATATGCCGGTCGGACTCGGCGCCACCGCGCTCGCGCTGATCGGGCTGTTCAACATGGCGGGCAGTTGGGCGTGCGGCTGGCTGGGTGGCCGCTTCCGGCAGCATCATGTGCTCGGCTGGCTGTACGTGATTCGCAGCATCACGATCGGCGCATTCTTTCTACTGCCGAAAAGCCCGGCGTCGGTGGTGATTTTCGCGGCCGTGATGGGTCTGACCTGGCTCGGCACCGTGCCGCTCACGAGCGGGCTCGTCGCGAAAGTGTTCGGCACGCGCCACCTCGGCAGCCTGTTCGGAGTCTGCTTTCTGAGCCATCAGATCGGCTCGTTTCTGGGCGCATGGCTCGGTGGTCTGGTGTTCGATCTGACCGGGTCGTATTCGCTGCTCTGGGAAGCGACGGTGGTCGCCGGCCTCGTCGCCGCGATGCTGCACTTTCCGATCGACGACACCACCGTGAGCACGCCCACGCTTCGAGCTAACCCGGCGGCGGCGTGAGTGAGCGTGCCGACAGTGGCCACGAACGCCGCCCACCGGCATGAACTCAAAAGCAGCGCGTGCGGCTATTTTTTCGGCGTATCCGCCGCGGCTTTCGGCACGCGTCCCATCAGATAGAACTCGTCGTTCGGACGCATGGAAATCACGTTGGCCATGCGGTTCGACAAACCGAAAAACGCCGTGATCGCCGCGATATCCCAGATGTCTTCATCGGCAAATCCGTGCTCGCGCAGCGTTTGAAAATCGGCGTCGCCGACCGTGCCGGACGCGCTGCACACTTTGACCGCGAAGTCGAGCATCGCCTTCTGACGCGGCGTGATATCCGCCTTCCTATGATTGACGGCGACCTGATCCGCGACCAATGGCGCCTTTTCGTAGATGCGCAGAATCGCCCCATGCGCGACCACGCAATACAAACACTGGTTGATCGCGCTGGTGGCGACCACGATCATCTCGCGCTCGCCTTTGCTGAGGCCGCCTTCTTTCAGCATCAACGCGTCGTGATAGGCGAAAAACGCGCGGAACTCGTCCGGGCGGTGCGCCAGTGTCAGAAACACATTCGGCACAAAACCGGCTTTCTCCTGCACTTCGAGAATGCGCGCGCGAATGTCGTCGGGCCATGCGTCCGGTTTGGGCACGGGGTAGCGGCTGATCGGCTGAGGCTTTGCCATGCGATGTCTCCGTCGTATCTGTTTGGGTATGACGACGATTCTAGCAAGCCGCACAGCCGCAGCACGTCCACGCTCGACAAGGTCCGATATCGACGCCCATATCGTCTAGACTTTCCACTCAAGGGAGCTTGAGCCGCGCCGCGACGACCGGCGCCGGCCGGATTTCAGCAGGAGCTGACCATGTCAGACGTTTTGCACGACGCGCGAGCGCCCGTCGTCAAGGTGCGCCCCGACCGGGAAATGGCGACGTCCCAGCGTCTGCCGTACTTTGTCGGCATCTCCGCCGGCACCGCGGGCACCACGGGTTTGTCGATGTATATGGTCGTAGTGCCGCCGGGCGGTCACGCCGAGCCTCACTTTCACGCCGACTACGAAACCGCGATCTACATGCTCGAGGGCAAGATCGAGACCCGCTATGGGCCCGGCTTGCGCGAGTCCGTCATCACCGAACCGGGCGATTTCCTGTTCATTCCGCCCGGCGTGCCGCATCAGCCGTTCAATCTGGACGCGACCACCGCGGCGCGCGCGATCGTGGCGCGCAACCATGCGGACGAGCACGAACGCGTCGTGCCGTATGATCCGGCCTCTGACGCATGATTCAGCCTCAGACGCGTGATCCAGCAAATGAAGGCAGCGGGGCTGGTACCGGCTAACGGCTGGCTACACCGGTCTCGCCGCCGACCGCGACCACGCGCATTTTCCGCCCCGCCATCCCGCGTCAAGCGCCCAGGTATCCGGCCTGCCCCGCAGCGCCGTTTTGCCACCTGTGCTTAAATCCGCTTCTCATATCATTCTTGTACTATGGCGACCGCCTGCCGACGCGGCATGGCGCTCGCCGTCGTGCGGGAACGGAACATGCGCGGACTGTTCGCCATGCGTCACCCGGGCGCGGACGTTTCAAATTCCAACATTCCATTCTCAGGAGCGCGGTTGTGTGGCATTTTCCGGTTGCTATTCCACCCTCGCTGGGCGTGTGGGCCGTGTTCATGAGCGTGCTCATCACGCAACTCGGCGTGCCGATTCCGGCCGCGCCGATGCTGATCCTCGGTGGAACCATGGCCGCCATGGGGCAAACCTCGTATACGAGCGTCGTGTGCGCCGCGGTCGCCGCCACGCTGATTGCCGACTCGCTATGGTTCTTCACCGGACGAATCTATGGCCGCCGCCTGCTGAACTACCTGGTGCGCTTCTCCCTCTCGCTCGACACCACGGTGCGTCTCGCGCGCAATACCTATGAACGCTACGGCGCGCCGATTCTCGCCGTCGCGAAGTTCCTGCCCGGACTCGGCCTGATCTCCGCGCCGCTGCTCGGCACGACAGCGATCAGCGTCAGCGTGTTTCTGCTGTGGGACTTTATCGGCGCGGCATTGTGGTCCAGCGTGTGGGTCATCGGCGGCGCCGCATTGCACGACCAGATCGTGCAATTGATGCTGCTCGTGCGCCACAACGGCGGCACGATTTTCGATGCGTTCGCGGCCATCTTCGTGGCCGTGCTGCTGTATCGCTGGGTGCGCCGCTGGCAGTTTCGCCGCTGGCTCGCGCATACGCGTATTTCGCCGGACCAGCTCGACGAGATGATGAAGTCGAACGAGCCGCCGCTGATCTTCGACGCGCGTCCACGCAGCGTGCGCGAAAGGGAGTCGCACCGGATTGCCGGCGCGCGGCGGCTGGATCTCGATTCGCCCGAGCCGATCGATCCCGAGTTGCTGAAGCGGCCAATCGTCGTCTACTGTGTGTGCCCGAACGAAGCGACGGCAAAGCGCATCGTCGACCAGTTGCATCGCAAGAATATCCACCACATCCGCGCGCTCAAGGGCGGCCTCGACGCGTGGCAGAAACGCGGTTATCCGGTCGAACCGTTGCCGCCCGACTTCCACACAGCGAAGGCTCACATGATCGAGGACGAGGGCGAAGAAGGCGAATACACGGTGCGCGCGCGGCTGGCGGAGTAACGACACCGCGCCTCGAAGGCCACGCAACGCTCATCAAAAACCGCTTGCGCTTCACACTCAATGTGTGCAACATGCATATATGCACGTTGCACACATTGAGGCATCCCATGACGCAGCGCACAGAAAATCTGCTCGGCGTGCTCGCCCTGCTGGTCACGGACGAAATGAACGCGCAGCCCACCGTTGACGCGCTCGCCGGCCCCACCGCCCGCGCCATGCTCAACGCGGTCGGCCAATATCCCGATTCATCGATTGAAGTGCTGCGCGAGGCGGTCGATCTGTCGCATCCGGCCGCCGTGCGCGCCGTGGCGGGACTGGTCGAAGCGGGCCTCGTCGAGAAAAAATCAGGCGCGGACAAACGCGCTGTCGCGCTTGCGTTGACCACGGCCGGCAAGCGTGAGGCCAAACGCCTGCAAACGGCGCGCGACAGGATGCTGCAACGCATTGTCGGCCGGCTCGAAGACAGCGAGCGCGAAGTGCTCGAAAGCCTGCTGATCAAGATCTTGTGGAACGAGACCCGCGACCCCGCGCACGCGATGCAACTGTGCCGCCTGTGTGACGACGGTCCGTGCCTGAAAGCCGGCTGTCCGGTCGAATGCGGCGAACAGGGGCTGCCCATGCCCGCGCGGAGCGGCACATGAAATCCGCCGCGCCGGTGCGTTGGCCGGCAATCGCGGCATTGACCGCGGTGTCGGCGCTCTCGCAAGTCGGCCAGTTCGGCATCGGCTTCATGGTGCTGCCGGTGTGGCTCGCCCATCGCGGCCTGGATGCGCCACGCGCCGGCCTCTTCTCCGCCTCGCAATGGACCGGCATGCTGGCCGGCTTGCTAATCGCGCCGTGGCTGATGGCGCGCATCGGCGCGAAACGTACCGTGTCGCTGGGTCTGCTGGCCACGCTCGTGGCGTTCGCCACGATGAGCGCGCTGTCGTGGCCGCTGTGGCTCGTGCCCGGTCTGTTGACGGGGCTCGGCATCGGTTTGCGCTGGATTGCCAACGAAACCTGGCTGTACGGTCTGGTCCCCGCTAAATCGAGCGGACGTGTGGTGGGCGTGCACGAAGCACTGATCGCCACGGCGGGCGTCATCGGACCGGCGCTCGCAGTGTGGTGCGATGTCGATGGACGCATCACGTTCGCGGCCGGTGCGGCCTTCACGTTCGCCGCCGCGCTGCCGCTCTGGCTAACCGCATCTGACGCGAAACGGCCTGCTTTGCAAGAAGCACGGCCTGCGCAAAGAGAAAGCACTCAACGGCGCATGCCCATCGGCCCGCTGGTGAGCCTCGGCATGGTGGTCATCGCAGCGGGCGGAATCGGCGACGGCGCGCTTTACGGCCTCTTCCCGCTGTTCGCCGACGCGCACGGCCTCAGCGCCACGCAAACCGCCACCCTGCTGACGCTGTTCGGCGTCGGCGGCATGGCGCTGCAATTTCCGGTCGGCTGGCTGGCCGATCGCGCTGGGCTCGCGGCCACGGTGATCGTGTGCGCCGCGCTCAGCACACTAGCGATCTGCGGCTTCGCGCTGGCCGTGCCCGCATCGTGGCTCGCGGCCGCGAGCGCGCTCTTGCTCGGCGGCATGAACAGCTCGTTCATCACACTCGGCATGTACGCGGCGGCTTGCAGCGACAAGGCCGCGCTCACACGGAACATACGGCTGTTGTCGCTTACCTTCACCGCGAGTTCGATCGTGGGGCCGCTCGCCGCGGGCTTCGCGATGAACGCGCACGGCAGCGATATGCTGATGTGGCAACTCGCGCTGATGAGCGGCGCGCTGGTGGTCTACACGCTCGGCTTGCGCGAAGGCCGGCGCCAGCCCAAACGTTCTTCGTCGATGGGCTGAGCTGGTTTTTTTGCATCGATTGGCAGGAAGGTGGGACGCGTCTAAGCCTCGCGTCCAGCAACCTTGCGTTGGCGCCACAGACACAGCAGATCGCACGCAATATGCGCGGCGGCAATCGCCGTGATTTCGCTCTGGTCGTATGCCGGCGCGACTTCGACGACGTCCGCGCCCACCAGATTCAACGCGCCGAGCGCGCGCACGATCGCCAATCCCTGCGCGGACGACAAACCGCCCGCGACCGGCGTACCCGTGCCCGGCGCAAACGCCGGATCGAGACAGTCGATATCGAAAGTCAGATACGCGGGACGTGCCCCGACAATCGACACGATGCGCTCCACTGCCGCTCGTGTGCCATGCTCATGGACCCAGGCGGCATCGAGAATATTGATGCCCATGAAATCGTCGTTCCATGTGCGAATGCCGATCTGCACCGAAGTCTTCGGATCGATCAGACCATCCTTCACCGCCTTGTAGAACATCGAACCGTGGTTCAGGCTGTCGGGACTGTCGTCGGCCCAGGTGTCGCAATGGGCGTCGAAATGAATCAGCGAGAGCGGCTTGCCGTACTTCTCCGCGTGCGCGATCAACAGCGGATAGGTGATGTAGTGATCGCCGCCGAGCGTCAGCATCTTCGCGTCCGAGCGCAGGATCGTACGCGCATGCTCGACGATGGATTCCTTGATCGTGAGCGGATTGTGCGCGTCGAACCAGCAATCGCCATAGTCGGTCACGGCGAGGTCGTCGAACGGATTGAAACCCCACGGATACGGATGCAACTCCGACAACTGCACGCTGGCCGCGCGCACCGCCGCGGGCCCGAGACGCGCGCCCGCGCGAAACGTAGTGGCCAGATCGAGCGGCACGCCGGAGACCACGACGTCGACGCCGTCGAGTTCACGCGTGTACTTGCGGCGCATGAACGACAGCACGCCCGCATAAGTGTTTTCGATCGACGAGCCATAAAGCGACGCACGGCGGATCGCGCCGTCGCCGTAGACGAGTTCAGTCATGGATGACCTGATACCTATAGACAGTCCGGCGCGGCGCGCGAAGCTTCCAGGGCACGCGCAACGCCGGCTTCGGATTCATTGGGAACGCGACGGCGCGCATCACACGCGCCGCCGCGCTGGCTTCGCGAATCTTTTAGCGCAGCCGCACCAGCGTGGACTTCAGCTCGGTGTATTTCTCCAAAGCATGCAGTGACTTGTCCCGGCCGTTGCCCGATTGCTTATAGCCGCCGAACGGGAAGTTCATGTCGCCGCCTTCGTCGTAGCAATTGACCCACACGGTGCCGGCGCGGAGTTGGCGTGACACTTCGTGCGCCGTGGTCAGGTTCGAAGTCCAGACCGCGGCGGCCAGACCATACTCGCTGTCGTTAGCGATCCTGATCGCCTCTTCGACCGTGTCGAACGTGATCACCGACAACACCGGTCCGAAGATTTCCTCTCGCGCGACCTTCGCGCCGGAAGCCGGAATTTCGAAGATGGTCGGCTCGATATAGAAGCCGCCCGTTTCCTCTTTCACGCGCGCACCGCCGAGCAACAGTTTGGCTTCGGCGCGGCCTGCCTCGATATAGCCGAGCACACGTTCGAGCTGAACCTTGTCGACGATCGCGCCCATCGACGTTTTCGGGTCGAGCGGATTGCCCGGCGTATAGCTGCGCGCCGCGGCGACCAGCTTGTCGAGGAACGCGTCCTTGATGTCGCGATGCACGAGCAGGCGCGAACCCGCGGTACACATTTCACCCATGTTGTAGAAGATCGCACCCGCCGCCGCATTCGCCGCGCGATCCATATCCGGGCAATCCGGCATCACGATGTTCGGCGACTTGCCGCCGAGTTCGAGCCACACGCGTTTCAGGTTCGATTGTCCCGCGTACTGCATGATCAGCTTGCCGACGTTGGTCGAGCCGGTAAAGGCGAGACAGTCCACGTCCTGATGCAGCGCCAGCAGCTTGCCCGGCTCACCCGCGCCCGGCACGACGTTGAACACGCCGGCGGGAATGCCTGCGTCCAGTGCGAGTTGCGCGAGTCGGATCGCGGTGAGCGGCGACTTCTCCGACGGCTTGAGCACCACGCTATTGCCCGCCGCCAACGCCGGGCCAAATTTCCACGACGCCATCAGAATCGGGAAGTTCCACGGCACGACCGCAGCCACCACGCCGATCGGCTCGCGCGTGACGAGTCCGACCAGATGATGATCGGCCGGCGCGACTTCGCCGCCAACCTTGTCGATCGCTTCAGCGAACCATTCGACGCAATACGCCGCGCCCGGCACGTCCACGCTGGTGGTATCGGCGATCGGCTTGCCGGCGTCGAGCGTTTCGAGCAGCGCGAGTTCGTCCATGTGCTCGCGAATCGACGCGGCCCAGCGCAGCAGCACGGCCTTGCGTTGACGCGGGTTGAGGCCCGCCCACACGCCAGAGTCGAACGCGCGGCGCGCGGCGGCCACGGCAGCGTCGACCTCGGCCGCGCCGCTGTCGGCGACCTTGGCGAGCAGTTTGCCGTCGATCGGGCTCAGGCAGTCGAACGTGCGGCCGCCTTCGGCATCACGGTATTCGCCGTCGATAAACGCACGGCCTTCGATCGATAGCGTAGCGGCCTTGTCTTGCCAGAAAGCGAGAGATTTCTTGTCCATCAGGATGCCTCAATGTTATGCGCTCGACGCGAACCTGCATCGACTTCATGCGGCACCGAACTACGGCACTGAGTCGAGTCGAGGCGCGTTGGCGCGGAGTCTTCAGAAGGTGGGCGGCGAATTGGCCGACACGATCTCGCAGAGATGCTCCGCGCTGGGATTGCGAAAACGGTGCGGAAGACGGCTTTCGAAATAGTAGCTGTCACCGGGGTCGAGAAGCCACGTGGTGCCGTCCACTGTCAGTTCGATCTGACCGCTGACCACCACACCGCCCTCGTGCCCTTCGTGCTCCAGCATTTCCGGCCCCGTGTCCGACAACGGCTGATAGACCTCGCGCAGAATGCCCATATTGCGGTCTTTTACGCTCGAACCCGCGAGATAGAACTCGATCGACTCATTGCCGAGGTTCGGCATGTCGGCACGGCGCGACACCACCGAACGCTCCGCTTCCACTTCGAAGGTGAAGAATTCGGCGAGACTCATGGGTATGCATTCGAGCAGTTTCTTCAACGAGCCGACCGAGGGGCTCACGCGATTCTGTTCGATCAGCGAGATCGTGCCATTTGTCACTCCCGCCCGTTTCGCCAGTTCACGCTGGGACAAGCCATTCTTCTTGCGGATGTATTGCAGACGGGTCGCTACTTCTATGGACATCGCTAGGTTCTCTGACATTGAAGACAATCGGGGCGCTAAGTGATCAGATGAATGGACCACATGACTTGGGCAACGAGAGGTGCCCGCGAGTGTTGAATATTCTAATCACTTTGATTGTTGCGCCGCTGGGGAAAACCCTGAAAGGTTTCCGAAATATGAATGACGCAACGAACGTTCCCACTGGGCGGGATTCTAGCCGCGCCCTCGGGAAAGCCCTGATAAATGTTTTATCAAAAAGGGTTTGACGGCTTTATTGGCTCGTATATGCTGGTTCCCAGGCGATCGTCATGCCGATGTCACGGGGCACCCAAGTGTGCTTCGCGGCGCAGCGAATTCAATTCGCTTAGGTTCAAGGCGATCAACCCAGCGTCCTGTTTCTTTAAACGCCCCGTGCGGATTTCGAGCAGGCCGTTCAATACTTTCAACGTCGCCAGTCGAGTGTAATCGTGAGAGTCCGAGGCCCTTTGGTGAGATGGAATCGTAGTCAGGCGAGTTGTCCTCGCGCTGACGGCGCCATCGCCGACGGCAGCAGCGGCAGCCTTGCGTTCCGCCGCTTCCTGTCCGTCTTCACGATCCTGTCCCGCCGTTCAGTTCGACGCCACAACTCTATCTCCGCGCGCGCCTTCATTGCCGTGCGCACGGACGAAGTCGCCTCGCTGCTGCCGTAGCGCCTCCCCCTTTTCGCCGTTCGATTCATCCGTTTGCGTGAGCGCGCTCTTTCGAGCCGTGCGTTCCTGCATGTGCGGTGCCGTCTGCCGCCTGCGCGTTTCACGCCCATCGGAAAAGTTGCGCACCGCAGCGGATCGAATCGAACAGCCCATCTGACTATCACGCGCGGCGCGTTTCAGTTGACGACGACCGCCTGCACTACCCGGTCGCCTTGCGCACGGCGCACGGCTGCTGAATCGTGCCGCGCTGTGTTTAACGTTGTTCATGCCGCGTCCCGTGGGGAACACACACGTCTATTCGTTATGCGAAACAAACCCCTGGTCGGCATCAGCGCCGACAGAACGATGATGGGAGTCCACCCGTCGCACGTGGTCGGCGAGAAATACATCGCCGCGATTGTGGACGGTTCACAGGCGCTGGCCATGTTGCTGCCGGCGCTCGGCGAGCGTCAGCCCGCCGAAGACGTGCTGGCGACGGTCGACGGCCTGCTGTTTACAGGCAGCTATTCGAACGTCGAGCCGCACCGCTATGGCGGCCATACCAGCACGCCGGGCACGCTGCACGACGCCGCACGCGATGCGACGACGCTGCCGCTGATGCGCGCGGCGATCGCCGCCGGCGTGCCGGTGCTGGCCGTCTGCCGGGGCTTCCAGGAAATGAACGTGGTTTTCGGTGGGACGTTGCATCAAAGCGTTCACGCGGTGGACGGTCTGAACGACCATCGCGAGAACAAGGAAGACGACCTCGACGTGCAATACGCACCGTCGCATTCGATCACGCTGACGCAGGGCGGCTTGTTGCAGCGCCTCGCGGGCGGCACGAATGAAGCGCGTGTGAATTCCTTGCACGGCCAGGGCGTCGAGCGGTTGGGCGTGGGCCTCACGGCCGAAGCCACCGCGCCGGACGGCTTGATCGAAGCGGTGAGCGTGACCGATGCGCGTGCCTTCGCGCTGGGTGTGCAGTGGCACCCGGAGTGGAAGCATGCCAACGACGCACTATCTACCGCGATCTTTCGGGCGTTCGGCGACGCCTGCCGCGATCGAATGCGCACCAAGGCCGGCTATGGCGCGGCATCCGCCGCTGCCACGCATGCCTGAGCCGGTCGCGCACCAAAACTGAGAGAATAGACATGCATGACATCGACGATTTTCTGAAGAAGAACCGTGTCACCGAAATCGAAGCGATCATTCCGGATATGGCCGGGATCGCGCGCGGCAAGATCATTCCGCGCAGCAAATTCGAATCCGGCGAGTCCATGCGCTTGCCGCAGGCGGTGATGATCCAGACCGTCACAGGAGACTATCCGGAAGACGGCACGCTCACCGGCGTGACTGATCCGGACATGGTGTGCGTGCCCGACGCCAGCACCATCCGCATGATTCCGTGGGCCGTCGATCCGACCGCTCAGGTGATTCACGATTGCGTTCACTTCGACGGCACGCCCGTCGCGATCTCGCCG
Organism: Paraburkholderia sp. RL18-101-BIB-B; assembly: GCF_046026985.1. Lineage (NCBI taxonomy): Bacteria > Pseudomonadati > Pseudomonadota > Betaproteobacteria > Burkholderiales > Burkholderiaceae > Paraburkholderia > Paraburkholderia sp. RL18-101-BIB-B. Next base: position 41,307 of record NZ_JARESV010000010.1, on the reverse strand, counting down.
CGCCGCGTACTGCGCCGCGTGCTCGAACTCTATAAAGCCAAAGGCTGGAAGCCGGTCATCGCGCCCGAGCTCGAGTTCTATCTGGTCGATATGAACAAGGACCCGGACCTGCCGCTGCAACCGCCTATCGGCCGTACCGGTCGCCCGGAAACCGGGCGTCAGGCGTACTCGATCGAAGCCGTCAACGAATTCGATCCGCTCTTCGAAGACATCTACGAGTACTGCGAGGTGCAGGAACTGGAAGTCGACACGCTGATTCACGAAGTCGGCGCCGCGCAGATGGAAATCAACTTCATGCACGGCGATCCGCTCAAGCTCGCCGACAGCGTGTTCCTCTTCAAGCGCACGGTGCGGGAAGCCGCGCTGCGCCACAAGATGTACGCGACCTTCATGGCCAAGCCGATGGAAGGCGAACCGGGCTCGGCCATGCACATGCATCAAAGCCTCGTCGACGAAGAAACCGGCCACAACCTCTTCACCGGCCCGGATGGCAAACCGACGTCGCTGTTCACGGGCTATATCGCTGGCTTGCAGAAGTACACGCCTGCGCTAATGCCTATCTTCGCGCCGTATATCAACTCGTATCGTCGTCTGTCGCGCTTCATGGCCGCGCCGATCAACGTGGCATGGGGTTACGACAACCGCACGGTAGGTTTCCGGATTCCGCATTCGGGGCCGGCTGCGCGCCGCATCGAAAACCGTATTCCGGGCGTGGACTGCAACCCGTATCTGGCAATTGCCGCGACGCTCGCCGCGGGCTATCTCGGCATGACGCAGAAGCTCGAAGCCACCGAGCCGCTGCTCAGCGACGGCTACGAATTGCCCTACCAGTTGCCGCGCAATCTCGAAGAGGGTTTGACGCTGATGGGCGCGTGCGAGCCGATCGCCGAAGTGCTGGGCGAAAAGTTCGTCAAAGCCTACCTCGCTCTGAAGGAAACCGAATATGAAGCGTTCTTCCGCGTGATCAGTTCGTGGGAACGCCGGCATTTGCTGCTGCACGTGTAAGGCAAACGCAAAAAAATTGGAGGCAGTATGAGCTACAGAACAGAAGAAGTCGCTTACGTGCAACCGGCCCAGCCGGCCGCGAGCGCACAAGCAGCACAAGCCGCACAACAACAACGCAGCACCGCAGAATACCGCGCACTGGACGCCGCGCACCACATCCATCCGTTCTCGGATATGGGCTCGCTCAATCGCAGCGGCAGCCGCGTGATCGTCAAAGCGCAAGGCGTGTATCTATGGGATTCGGAAGGCAACAAGGTGATCGACGGCATGGCCGGCCTGTGGTGCGTGAACGTCGGTTATGGCCGCAAGGAACTGGCCGACGCCGCGTACAAGCAGATGCAGGAACTGCCCTACTACAACACCTTCTTCAAGACGACACACCCGCCTGTAATCGAACTGTCGGCGTTGCTCGCGGAGCTGGCCCCCGAACCGTTCAATCACTTCTTCTACTGCAACAGCGGTTCGGAAGGCAACGATACGGTGCTGCGCATCGTCCATCAATACTGGGCGACTCAAAACAAGCACTCGAAGAAATTCGTGATTTCGCGCAAGAACGGCTATCACGGTTCGACGATCGCCGGCGGCACGCTCGGCGGCATGGGCTACATGCATGAACAGATGCCTTCGAAAGTCGAGAACATCGTGCATATCGACCAGCCCTACTTCTTCGGCGAAGCAGAAGGCAACCTGACGCCGGAAGAGTTCGCGCTGGCCCGTGCGCAGCAACTGGAAGCGAAGATTCTCGAAATCGGCGCGGACAACGTCGCCGCGTTCATCGGTGAGCCTTTCCAGGGAGCGGGCGGCGTGATCTTCCCGGCTTCGACGTATTGGCCTGAAATCCAGCGCATCTGCCGCAAGTACGACATTCTGCTGGTCGCCGACGAAGTGATCGGCGGTTTCGGCCGCACCGGCGAATGGTTCGCGCATCAGCACTTCGGTTTCGAGCCGGATCTGATCACGCTGGCGAAGGGCCTGACGAGCGGTTATGTGCCGATGGGCGCGGTCGGCCTGCATGACCGCGTCGCCAAGGCGATTATCGAAAACGGCGACTTCAATCACGGTCTCACGTATTCGGGTCACCCGGTCGCGGCCGCCGTCGCGCTCGCCAACCTCAAGCTGCTGCGCGACGAGAAGATCGTCGAACGCGTCAAGAACGACACCGGCCTGTACTTCCAGAAGCAACTGCGCGAGACCTTCGCCAATCACCCAATCATCGGCGAAATCTCCGGTGCGGGGCTGGTGGCCGGTCTGCAACTCGCACAGGATCCGAAGGCGCGCAAGCGCTTCGCCAATGGCGGCGACGTCGGCACGATCTGCCGCGACTTCTGCTTCAACGGCAACCTCATCATGCGCGCCACCGGCGACCGCATGCTGCTGTCGCCGCCGCTCGTGATCAATAAGCTGGAAATCGACGAAATCGTCTCGAAGGCCAAAAAAGCCATCGATGCGACAGCACAACAACTCGGCATTTCGTAACGGCAGTCCGTTCCGGCATGAGCACACCCACAAATCACGCTCATGCCGGTTCTTCACATCAAGGGAAAAAACCATGAGCGTTAGTCATCTTCGTCATGCGGTCGCGGGGGCCGCGCTTCTCGCCTTCACGGGTTTTGCGGCGCTGTCGGTTACGCCGGCCCTTGCGGCCGACACGGAACTGAATGTGTATAACTGGTCGGACTACATCGCGAAGGATACGATTCCGAACTTCGAAAAGCAGGACGGCATCAAGGTCAAATACGACAACTACGATAGCGACGACACCTTGCAGGCCAAGCTGCTCGCCGGCAGCTCGGGCTACGACATCGTGGTGCCGACCTCGAACTACATGGCCAAGCAGATTCAGGCCGGCGTGTACCAGAAGCTCGACAAATCGAAGTTGCCGAACCTCGCGAATCTCGACCCCGTGCTGATGAAGATGATTGCCGACGCGGACCCGGGCAACCAGTACGGCGTGCCCTGGGCATACGGTACGGACGGCATCGGTTACAACGTGCAGGCCGTGCAGAAAGCGCTCGGCGCCAATGCACCGGTGGATAGCTGGGCACTGGTTTTCGATCCGGCCAATCTCTCCAAGCTGAAAGGCTGCGGCGTTTCGATCCTCGATCAGGCCGTCGACGTGTTCGCCGCCACGCTGCAATACATGCACAAGGATCCGAACAGTACGAACCCCGCCGACTATCAGGCCGCGTTCGAAGTGCTGAAAAAGATCCGCCCGTATATCACCCAATTCAATTCGTCCGGCTACATCAACGACCTCGCCAATAACGACGTGTGCGTCGCGCTGGGCTGGTCGGGCGACGTCGGCATTGCCAGCCGCCGCACCGAAGAAGCCAAGCGCTCGTATCAGATCAAGTTCTCGAATGTGAAGGAAGGCGGCCTGCTGTGGTTCGACGTGATGGTGATCCCAAAGGACGCACCGCATCCTGAAGCCGCGTTGAAGTGGATCAACTACATCTCGGACCCGAAGGTCAACGCCGCGATCACCAACGAAGTGTTCTACCCAACCGCGAACAAGGCCGCACGTCAGTTCGTGACGCCGGCTGTCGCACAGGACAAGACCGTTTATCCGGGCGATGAAGTGTTGAGCAAGATGACGCTCATGAAGCCGATGCCGACCGACATTCTGCGCCTTGAAAACCGTCTTTGGGCGCAGCTTAAAACCGGCCATTAATCCAGTCATTCAAATCGATTATTGATCCCGCGCTCAGGGATCGCTCGAACCCTGAGCGCATGAATAGCAGTAACGGTAGTCAGCCTGCGCGCTTTTTTTAAAGTCCCATTCGCGCGCAGTCCCATGTTTTCCGATCGCAGCGCACGTTGCGAGACGCTTCCCGCGCCTCGTATGGAGACACTTGCGCCCGCGATCCGCAAGGAATGGTTACATCATGAACTCGACGACCTCAAAAAGCGCAGCCGGCGCCACCCAGATGGCCCGCCCCGCAGTGACGACAAAATCGAAATCGGACGAATTCGTTCGCATTGAAAATGTCGTGAAGAAATTCGGCGACAGCACCGCTGTCGACAACGTCAACCTGAGCATCGGCAAGAACGAGTTGTTCGCGCTGCTCGGCAGTTCCGGCTGCGGCAAGTCCACGCTCCTGCGCATGCTCGCGGGGCTAGAGACGGTGACCTCCGGGCGCATTTTCGTCGACGGCGAAGATCTCGCTGCGATGCCGCCGTACAAGCGGCCGGTCAACATGATGTTCCAGTCGTACGCCCTCTTCCCGCACATGAGCGTGGAAGCGAACATCGCCTTCGGCCTGAAGCAGGAAGGCACGCCGAAGAACGAGATCAAGGAACGCGTCGCCGATGCGCTCAATCTCGTGCAGATGAGCAAATACGCGCAGCGTAAGCCGCACCAACTGTCAGGCGGCCAGCAGCAGCGTGTGGCGCTCGCGCGTTCGCTCGTCAAGCGCCCCAAGCTGCTGCTGCTCGACGAGCCGATGTCGGCACTCGATAAAAAGATCCGCCAGAAGACCCAGCTCGAGCTCGTGAACATCATCGAGAAGGTCGACGTGACCTGCGTAATGGTCACGCACGATCAGGAGGAAGCCATGACGATGGCCGGGCGCCTAGCCGTGATGAGCGAAGGCCGCATCGTGCAGATCGGCTCGCCGAGCCAGGTCTATGAGTTTCCGAATAGCCGCTTCTCCGCCGAATTCATCGGCTCGACCAACCTGTTCGAAGGCACGGTGGTCGCGGACGAACCGGATCACATTTTCGTTGAAAGCGAAGACCTCGAATCGCATATCTACGTGAGCCACGGCATTACCGGGCCGCTCGGTATGCCGGTGGGCATTTCGGTGCGTCCGGAGCGCATCAAGGTATCGCTCGACAAACCGTCGACGCCGCATAACTGGGCGCGCGGCGTGGTTTCCGATGTCGCGTACATGGGCAGCTATTCGCTGTATCACGTGCGCCTGCCAAGCGGCAAGACCGTCGTGTCGAATCTCTCCAGCTCGCACCTGATGGCCGAAGGTGCGCCCTCCTATAACGACGACGTGTTCGTCTACTGGTCGCCGGCTAGCGGCGTGGTGCTGACGCAATGAGCAATCCCACTACCTCCTCCCCCGCGGCGCTCGGTGCGCCGTCCGGCAGCCGCCTGTTCGGCTCGCTGAAAAAACGCCTGTCGATGCTGGTACCGACGGGCCGCACGACCGTGATCGGCGTGCCGTTCCTCTGGCTCACCGTGTTCTTCGCGTTGCCGTTCGTGCTGGTGCTGAAGATCAGTTTCGCCGATCTGCGTCTCGGCATTCCGCCGTACACGGATCTCGTGACGATCAAGGACGGCATGGTGCATTTCGCCATGCAACTCAGCCACTACGCGTTCCTGCTGCAGGACGACCTGTACGTCGCCACGTATCTCAGCTCGCTGAAGATGGCCGCGGTCTCGACCTTCTTCTGTCTGCTGATCGGCTATCCGATTGCGTACTACATCGCGCGCTCGGAGCCGACCAAACGCAACCTGTTGATGATGGGTGTGATGCTGCCGTTCTGGACGTCCTTCCTGATTCGCGTCTACGCGTGGATCGGCATCCTGAAGGACGACGGCCTGCTCAATCACACGCTGATGGCGATCGGCATGATTCATTCGCCGTTGCGCCTCTACCACACGGATATTGGCGTCTATATCGGCATGGTCTATTCGTACCTGCCCTTCATGGTGATGCCGCTGTATGCGCACCTCGTGAAGATGGACCTGACGCTGCTCGAAGCCGCTTACGACCTCGGTTGCAAACCGTGGACCGCGTTCACGCGCATCACGTTGCCGCTCTCCAAGAACGGCATTATCGCCGGCAGTCTGCTGGTGTTCATTCCGGCGGTCGGCGAATACGTGATTCCGGAACTGCTCGGCGGCGCCGACACGCTGATGATCGGCCGCGTGATGTGGGATGAATTCTTCAACGATATGGACTGGCCGATGGCATCCGCCGTCACCGTCGCGATGGTGCTACTGCTGCTCGTGCCGATGGCCGTGTTCCAGTACTACCAGGTCAAGGAACTGGAGGGCGCGAAATGATCAAGCCTAATAAGACGCTTTCCAATAGCGTGCTGACGTTCGGATTTCTGTTTCTCTACATTCCGATCATCAGCCTGGTGGTGTATTCGTTCAACGAGTCGAAGCTCGTCACGGTGTGGTCCGGCTTCTCGCTCAAATGGTATGGCGCGCTGTTGCAAGACGGCGAATTGCTGAACGCCGCATGGCTCTCGTTGAAGATCGGTCTGTTGACCGCGTGCGCCTCGGTTGTGATCGGTACGTGGGCCGGTTTCGTGCTGGCGCGCTTCGGACGCTTTCGCGGCTTCACGCTGTTCGCCGGCATGATCAACGCGCCGCTCGTGATTCCTGAAGTGATTCAAGGCATCTCGCTGCTGCTGCTGTTCGTCGCGCTCGAACAGATGCTCGGCTGGCCGAAGGGGCGCGGGCTCTTCACGATCTGGATCGGCCACGTGATGCTGTGCGTGTCGTATGTGGCGATCATCGTGCAATCGCGTGTGAAGGAGCTCAACAAGTCGCTCGAAGAAGCCGCGCTCGATCTCGGCGCCACGCCCTTCAAAGTGTTCTTCCTGATCACCCTGCCGCTGATCTCGCAGGCGCTGATGTCGGGGTGGCTGCTGTCGTTCACGCTGTCTTTCGACGACCTCGTGCTCTCCGCGTTCCTCTCCGGTCCCGGCTCGACCACGCTGCCGCTCGTGGTGTTCTCGCGTGTGCGTCTCGGCCTGAATCCGGAAATGAATGCGCTCGCCACGATCTTCATCACCACGGTGACGATCGGCGTGATTGCCGTGAACCGCTGGATGCAGTTGCGCGAACGCAAGCGCAACCGCGACATGCAAATGGCTTTCGCACTCGCCGAAGCCGCCGACCCCTTGCCCGCGGCACCACAACAAGCCGCCGTACGAAAGTCGCTCGATACGGCACGCGCATAAGAAGTCCTTTCGCAATACGACCAATAAGGAGAATTTGAATGAGAAAGAAGCTTATCTGTCTGTTGGTGGCGGGGAGTCTGCCTGGCATAGCCATGGCGGACGCCACCAGCGACCAGATCAAGGCGCTCCAGGCGCAACTGAATGCACTGCAAAAGGAGGTGAAACAGTTGCGCGCCGAAGTCGCCATCAAGCCGAAGGCAGCCACCGCGGCGACGACTGCGGCCCCTGCCCCGGCGGTGGTGGCCGCGCCGGTGGATGTCTCGTCGCCTGATTACGGCAAGGCTCAGGCGACGCTGACCAACGACGACGTGACGGCGATGAAGCAACAGATCGCCAATCAGCAGTTGAAGGTCGATTCGCTCGAAGACGCGGCGCAGACCGGACCGATCGCCGGTTTGTCGGTGACGGGCTATATCGATCCGACCTACCTCTACAACCGTGCGCAGAGCAGCTCGTCGTTCCTGTTCGCGAACCACGAAAGCAGCTACAACTACTTCAACAGCACGTTCGGCGATCTGTACCTCGATATCAAGAAGACCTTCGGTGTCGGCCCGATGGCGCCGTCGGCCGAGATCACCTTGATGCCGAACCGCGGCAACGGCATTACGCTGCTGCAGAACTCGCACGGCGATATCGGCAACAACATCCTGAACACGGCCGTGGTCAATGTGCCGTTGACGGCGACCACGACACTCGTGGCCGGTTTGATCCCGAGTTTCGGCGGCTATGAAGTGCAGCAGTCAAATCAGATGCTCACGCTCACGCACAACCTGCTGTATGACTTCTCGGATCCGGGCAGCTATGTCGGGATCGGCGCGAACTATACCGCCGGCAACTGGGCGTGGAAGTTCTTCCTCGGCAACGAACAGTACCGCACGTTCGGCGCAGTCACGCAGACGGGCACCAACGCACTGGGCGATCCGATCACGACCAGCAACAAGATCCCGACCTTCACCGCACGTACCGACTACACGTGGTCGAGCGCACTGGATATCGGCGGCTCGTTCAACATCGGCCGTCAGACCTTGCCTAGCTCGATCGACGCGAACGGCGCGGTCAGCTACGGCGTAGGCGGCCAGTCGCCGAGCTCGGGCGGCACGTTCTTCTTCACCGAAGCCGACCTGACCTACACGCTCGCCGACGTGCAGTACAACGCCGAACTCGACTACGGTCAACAGCAGAACGCCGCGTACAACGGCGGCCAGGCACAGTGGTATGGCCTGTCGCTGCTCGCGCACCGCAAGTTCAATCTGCCGGTGGTGGGCCGTATGGGCGCGACCGTGCGTTATGACCTGCTGGTCGACAGCAAGAACGGCGGCGGCGGCGGTGGCATCGCGCTGAACGGCAACGGCATGGACACGGCGAACGGCTTCGGTATCGGCGCGGACTGTCTCGCCAATTCGCAGGCGAACGGTGGCCTCGGCTTCGAATGCAAGGGAGCGACCCGCCAGGACGTTTCGCTCGACCTGCTGTTCTATCCGACCCAGCAGATCACGGTCAAGGTGGAATACCGCCACGACTGGGCCAACAAGCAGGTGTTCCTGAAGAACGACGGTTCGTATGGCAAGTCCAACGACCTGCTCGCGACCCAGTTCATCTACTCGTTCTAATCCGACTTGCCGGCGCGTGGCCTTGCTGTCGAAAAAGGCCACGCGCACAGGCTCTTTCCGCATGCTCTGCCTATGCTCCGATTCTCGAACCAGCCTCACGTCGCCTCGTACTACGCCGCGACCGCCAACGACACCACCCGCCATCCCGCGCTCGACGAAACGATTACCGTCGACGTTTGCGTGATCGGCGCTGGACTGACCGGCATTTCCGCGGCGCTCAATCTTGCCGAACGCGGCCATTCGGTCGCGGTGCTCGAAGCATCGAAAGTCGGATGGGCGGCGAGCGGCCGCAACGGCGGCCAGTTGATCGGCGGCTTTGCGTGCGACATCGACACGTTCGCGAAGTACATGCCCGCGGACGACGTGAAGCGTGTTTGGGACATGGGGATCGAAACCCTCGACATCGTCAAGGAACGCGTCGCCAGGCATCAGATCGACTGCGATCTGACTATCGGCTATCTGACCGCGGCGAATAAACCGCGCGATACCGACGCGCTGCAAAAATGGCGTGACGAAGCGCAACAGCGCTTTGGCTACGACCGCTTCAGTTACGTCGACGCCGACAGCGTGGGCAACTATGTGCAGTCACAGCGCTATCTGGGCGGCCTGTTCGACGCGGACAGTGGCCATCTGCATCCGTTGAATTACACGCTGGGTCTGGCGCGCGCGGCGCGCGAGGCCGGCGTGCGGATTTTCGAAGACAGTTGCGTCACGTCCTTGCGTGAAGAAAACGGCCGGCATGTCGCCGAAACCGCGCGCGGCCAGGTGCGGGCGCGCTTCGTCGTGCTCGCCTGCAACACGTACCTCGGACAGCTCGCACCGGACGTGGCGAACAAGATCATGCCGGTCGGCACCTACGTGATCGCCACCGAACCGCTCGATCCCGATCGCGCCGAAGCGCTGATGCCCGCCAAAGCCGCCGTGTGCGACAGCCGCTTCGTGCTCGACTACTTCCGCCCCGCGCCCGATAACCGCTTGCTGTGGGGCGGCAAGGTGAGTTATTCGAAACTCGCGCCGCGCAATCTCGGCGAAGCGATGCGCCGCGACATGCTGAAAACGTTCCCGCAACTCGACGATGTCAAAATCGACTATGCGTGGGGCGGTTTCGTCGATATCACCATGAACCGCGCGCCGCATTTCGGCCGGCTCTCGCCGACCGTGTATTTCGCGCAAGGCTTCTCGGGGCACGGCGTGAATACCACCGGTCTCGCGGGTAAGCTGATCGCCGAGGCGATCGACGGCCAGGCGTCGCGCTTCGATCTGTTCGGCAAGATTCGTCACCGCGACTTCCCCGGCGGCGCTACACTGCGCACCCCTGCCCTCGTACTCGCGATGGCCTGGTATCGAATGAAGGACCTGCTTTGATGAACGCTCCGACTCCCGGCCTCAACACACTTAACGCGCTTAACACGCTCGACCGCCGTGCCGATGCGCTGATCGCCAACTCCTACTACGAAGCGAGCGCCGCCCGTCCGCTCGCCGACGACCCCACGCTCGACGGCTCGCTGGAAGCCGACGTGTGCGTGATCGGCGCGGGCTTCTCCGGTTTGTCGGTGGCGCTGGAGTGCCGGGCGCGCGGTTTGTCGGTGGTCGTGCTCGATGCGCATCGTCCCGGCTGGGGCGCGTCGGGCCGCAACGGCGGGCAGACGCTGGTGGGTTTCGCGAAAGACGAGATCATGGAGCGCCAGCTCGGTCTCGACGGCGCGCGCGCCGCGTGGGCGATGTCGGTGGAAGGCGTGGCGCTGGTGCGCGAGCGCATCGAACGCTACAGCATCGACTGCGATTTCACGTCCGGCTATCTGACGGTTGCCACCAAACCGAAACGCGTGCCCGATTTGCGTTCGTGGATGGAAGCGGCTTCGCAACGCTGGGGCTATACGAAACTCTCGTGGCTCGATACCGATGAGGTCCGTTCACGCGTCGCTTCGAAGCGCTACCTGGCCGGGGTCTACGATCCGTTTTCCGGCCATCTGCATCCGCTCAAATACTGCCTCGGTCTCGCGGAGGCGGCACGCCGCGAGGGCGCGCAACTGTTCGCGCATTCGCCGGTGATCGAGGTCGTGCGCGGTACTCGGCCTGTCGTACGGACTGCTCGCGGTGAAGTGCGCTGCCGTTTTGTCGCGGCGTGCGGCAACGCCACGATCGGTGACGTGCTGCCCGCGCCGGTGGCCGCGCGCATCGCGCCGATCGCGTCGTATATCGTTGCAACCGAACCGCTCGGCAAAGAGCGCGCGGATGCGCTGATCAAAGGGCGCGAGGCGATTTGCGACAACAACTTCTTCCTCGACTATTTCCGTTTGTCGGCCGACCATCGCGTGCTGTTCGGCGGGCGGGCGAGTTCGACCGGCGCTTCACCCGTGCAGCTTGGCGAAGAGATTCGCCAGCGCATGATCGGCGTGTTCCCGCAACTCGGCGATGTGAGAATCGACTATGCATGGGGTGGCTTTGTCGACGTGACGCGTAATCGCGCGCCCGATTTCGGGTCGATCGATCCGAATTACTTCTATGTGCAAGGGTTCTCGGGGCATGGCGTCGCGTTGACCGGTATTGCCGGGCGCGTGGTTGCCAAAGCGATGGCGGGTGAGACGGCAGCCTTCGATCTGTTCGCGCAGTTGCGGCACGCGCGCTTTCCGGGCGGGCCGGCGTTGCGGGGGCCGGCGCTAGAACTCGGGATGATGTATCACCGGATTCTGGAGTTGTTTTAGGCCTCGTCGCATGGTGGGGGCGGTCCGCCGCCCCAAGTAAACGGCTGCTACGCAACCGTGTCGATGTTAGTCCCCGTGTGGTCGAAGCGGAACGGTGCTGAACCGTTTTGCGCCGACGAGTCGGATGCGGACGCATTGAGCACCGCCTGACTATTCGCCGCTTGAGTCGCGTCTCCGGCCGCAGCACCGGATTCCACAGCACCCGACTGTTTGGAGGTGGCTTCAGCTGCGGCAACCGTTCGAAGCATCTCCGCATGGGCCGTAGCCGCCGACGCCGAGGAAGCGCCCGTATTCGTGATCTGCGTGATGTCCCGCTGCAAGGCAGTAATCTGGCTGGTGAGCATCATGACGCGCGCATGATTCTCCGGCGACTGCCCCGCCGTTTTCCACGCCTCTTGCAGCTGTTTGCTGAGCGCTTCCATCTGCTTCTTCAGGCTTTCGACGTCGGGCGTGCTATCAGCGCTGTCCTTTTTCGGGTCCCACGAGTAAGGAACGGGGGTATCGGTGGTCGCTGAAGTAGAGCTGACTCGCATGGAAACCTCGTTTATAACCTCGATCGCGCATCAAGGCCCGCTCAGAATATGCGGCGGGTATTATTGGATAGAAAGCCGGCCGTCAGATTACCAGAAAACCGCTGTTTTCAAGTATTTACCCTCCGATCTCGCCGGAATCACGCGCTCTGCTATCGTGCCGTTTGCGCTGCAGAAGCTGAAAGATCCGAACGGCATAATCAAGTCACAAAAGCCAACCGCTTTACTATTGTTGATCCTCAACAGCATACTGTTACATCTATGTGTATTCCGCTTTTGAGGAGGCGCCGATGACCATTCAACTCACTCGCCAATTCGCATCAAAATTCGCCAACCTCGCGCTCGCCCATCTCACGCGCGAATACCCGAACAAGCTGACGCATTCGCTCGCCGGACCGCAAGACGTGCAGGGTCCGCGTGCGCTGCATCCGATCTTTTACGGCAGCTACGACTGGCATTCGTGCGTGCACGGCTACTGGTTGATTCTGCATCTACTCGAGCGCTTTCCCGATTTGCCTGAAGCGGCCCGCATCGTCGCGGTGGTCGACGAGCATTTCACCGCGGCGAACGTGGCCGGAGAACTTGCGTATCTCGATCTGCCGCACAACCGCGGTTTCGAGCGTCCGTATGGCTGGGCCTGGCTGCTCGCGCTGAGCGCGCAACTCAATTCGCTGAAGCTCTCGGAAGCAGCGCGCTGGTCGAAGACCTTTGCGCCGCTCACCAAGGCGTTTGTCGAACGTTTCGAGGAATTCCTGCCGAAAGCAACCTACCCGCTGCGCGTGGGCACGCACTTCAACATGGCCTTCGCGTTGGCGCTGACGCTGGATTTTGCACGGCAAACGTCGCGTGATTCGCTGGAAGCGCTGGTCGTGAATACCGCGGAACGCTGGTTTGTGAACGACGTCGCGTGTCAGGCATGGGAACCTGCCGGTGACGAATTCCTCTCGCCTTCACTCATGGAAGCCGAGTTGATGCGCCGCATCTTGCCGCCCGCGCAATTCGTCGACTGGTTCGGCCGCTTTCTGCCGGATCTCGGCGTGAAAAAGCCCGCCACGCTGTTCGAGCCCGTTACCGTGACGGATCGCACCGACGGCAAGATCGCCCACCTCGACGGCCTCAATCTCAGCCGCGCATGGTGCCAGCGTTCGCTGGCGCGCGCACTGCCCGCAGGCGATATTCGCCGGACGGTATTGTTCGATGCAGCCGAGCGGCATCTGCAAACCGCGCTGCCGCACGTGGCCGGTGACTATATGGGTGAGCACTGGCTGGGCACATTCGCCACGCTTGCATTGGAAGCCTGAATAAAGGCCTGATTCAGGGCTTAGAATCGAACTCAACTCAGCGGCATGGTCCGCTGAATATACGAAAGCGGCGCCGCACACGCGAAACGGTTTCTCCCACCAACCGATTCGCGCGGCGAGCGCCGCTTTTCCATGATTGCGTCGATCCAGAGCCGCTTCCTGCGGCTCAGCCGGCGACCGCGCCGGCTTCCAGGATTTACTGCCCGGTCAGCTTTTTAGGCTTCGGCGGCGCCTGGACCTTGTTGTACTGGAACTCGGGCGTCGCCTTCAGTGCGTCCTTGGTGGCGCCGGCCAGATAGAAATTCCCCTCGCGGATGTCCAGCGCGGCGATGGGCACCGCCACGTCGTGCGACGCTACGCCCAGGAAACCGCCAGCTGAGACGATGGCTGCGGACAGCGAGCCGTCCGGCGCGATCACCAGATCGCGGACCGTGCCGATTTTCGCGTTCTGGTCGTTGTATACCGATTTGCCGAGAATGCTCTTCTTCACACTCCAGCCGCTCAGCAGTGCATTCGACTGCTCGACCGTGACGCTCAGCGGTTGCGTGCCGGCGACTTGCGCCTGTGCACCGAGGCTGGTTGCAGCTACTGCGACGACAACAACAAGTTTGCCCAATGTCATATCGTTCACTCCACTCTTAGTAGACTTGGCCGGCGCATGGCGTGCGCCGAAAGGAATCGCTGCACCACGATCATACAGACTGCGCGGCACGGCTGCATCCAGCGTGCAGGAAGGCCGCACGCGGGCACCGCATCGAGCCTGCGCGGTAACGCTCGGGGATGGCGTCACGGCCTGCGGCGCATGGCGGTAAAATCGCGCAAGGCGATCACGCCGGTTTTAGAGGTGGCAGTTTGACTGAGCTTGAACAGGGTTTCATTTTGACCCGACATTGGCGGGACACGCCCGCCGGCACGGAGGTCGATTTCTGGCTGGCAACGGACAGCGGGCCCCGGCACGTCCGCCTGCGCCCTCAACCTTCGGTGGCGTTCATTCCCGCCGAACATCGCGAGCGCGCCGAGACGATCCTGCGCCGCGAAGCGCCGCTCGATCTACGAACGCTCGATCTATGCGACTTTCAGCATCGACCGGTCATGGGACTTTACTGCCCGCAGTACCGGCAATTGACGGGCTTCGAGAAACGCCTGAAACAAGGCGGCGTCGACGTCTACGAAGCCGATATCTTTCCGCCCGAGCGCTACATGATGGAGCGCTTCATTACGGCGCCGGTGTGGTTCAGCGGCGACAGCGACACACAGAGCACCGGCCACCGCGGCCCGCTCCTGAACAGCGAACTCAAGCCCGTCACTGGCTATCGTCCGCCCTTGAAGCTGGTGTCGCTCGATATCGAAACCAGCGCTCACGCCGAGTTGTATTCCATCGCGCTGGAAGGTTGCGGACAGCGCCAGGTGTATATGCTCGGACCGCCCAACGGCGACGCGAGCTCGCTCGACTTCGACCTCGAATACTGTGAAACCCGCGCACAGTTGCTGGAAAAACTGAACGTGTGGCTGGAGCGGCATGATCCCGATGCGATCATCGGCTGGAATCTGGTGCAGTTCGATCTGCGTGTGCTGCAGCAGCATGCCGAACAATATCGCGTGCCGCTGCGGCTCGGCCGTGGCGGTGCGGTGATGGAATGGCGCGAGCACGGACTCAAGCAGAACCACTTCTTCGCCGGCGCCGCCGGACGGTTGATCATCGACGGCATCGAAGCGTTGCGCTCCGCGACGTGGAGTTTCCCTTCGTTCAGTCTCGAACATGTCTCGCGCACGGTGCTAGGCGAAGGCAAGGCGATCGACAATCCGTATCAGCGCATGGACGAAATCCAGCGCCGCTTCGACGAGGACAAGCCCGCGCTCGCGCGCTACAACCTCAAGGACTGCGAGCTGGTCACGCGCATCTTCGCCAAAACGGAGTTGCTGCCGTTCCTGCTGGAACGTGCGAGCGTCACCGGTTTGCCAGCGGATCGCAGCGGCGGATCGGTGGCGGCGTTCACGCATCTGTACATGCCGCGCATGCATCGGCAAGGCTATGTCGCGCCCAACCTCGGCGATGTGGCCGGTGCCGCGAGTCCTGGTGGCTTCGTCATGGACTCGCGCCCCGGTCTCTACGATTCGGTGCTCGTGCTTGACTATAAGAGCCTGTATCCGTCCATCATTCGCACCTTTCTCATCGATCCGGTCGGCCTCGTCGAAGGCATGCTGAATCCCGCCGACGATCAGTCGGTGCCGGGCTTTCTCGGTGCGCGCTTCTCACGCACGCGCCATTGTTTGCCGTCGATCGTCGGGCAAGTCTGGCAAGGCCGCGAAACGGCCAAACGCGAGAACAACAAGCCGCTTTCGCAGGCATTGAAGATCATCATGAACGCCTTTTACGGCGTATTGGGATCGACCGGTTGCCGCTTTTTCGATCCACGCCTCGCGTCGTCGATCACCATGCGCGGCCACGAAATCATGCATGCCACGCGCGAACTGATTCAGGGCGAAGGCTACGAGGTCATTTATGGCGACACGGATTCGACCTTCGTGTGGCTGAAGCATGCGCACAGCGAGCAAGATGCGAGCCGTATCGGCCGCGCGCTGGTCGAGCATATCAACGCGTGGTGGCGGCAGAATCTGCAGGAGCGGTTCGGGCTCGACAGTGCGCTCGAACTGCAATTCGAGCGCCACTATCGGCGCTTCTTCATGCCGACGATTCGCGGCGCCGAGGAAGGCAGCAAGAAACGCTATGCGGGCCTCACCGTTTTGCCGGACGGCAGCGAGGACATCGTCTACAAAGGACTCGAAACGGTACGCACGGACTGGACGCCGCTTGCGCAGCAGTTTCAACAGGAACTGTACCGGCGCATCTTCACGCAGCAACCGTATCAGGACTATGTGCGCGACTATGTGCGCGACATGCTCGAAGGCAAGCTCGACGATCAGCTCGTGTATCGCAAGCGCCTGCGCCGGCCGCTGGAAGAATACGAGCGCAACGTGCCGCCGCATGTGCGCGCGGCGCGTGTGGCGGACGAGTTCAATCGGCGGCAAGGGCGCCCGCTGCAATACCAGAACGGCGGCTGGATCAGCTATGTGATGACGGTTGCCGGACCCGAGCCGCTGGAAACGCTGCGCTCGGCAATCGATTACGAGCACTATCTGACGCGGCAATTGCAGCCCGTCGCCGACGCTATTCTGCCGCTGCTGCGCGACGACTTCACGACCTTGATGTCAGGCCAGAAGCAGTTGTTCTGAGGCAGTGCTAGCATCGAGCGTATCGACGCAACGCACAGGTCACGCATGAACGAGTCGAATTTGAACGCAGCAGACGAGCTGAAAGATCAGGCGCAAACCACCGCAAATCGCGTGTTTTCACACGGTGCGCTCAGTCTCGGACTCACCCTGCCGATGCTGCGCGCCGGCACGATCGTGGCCGATTTCGACGAGCAACTGGCGCTCGCACGGCTTGCCGACGAACGCGGCTTTCGCGCACTCTGGATACGCGACGTCCCATTGAACAGCGCGGACTACCCGGACCCCGTCGGCCACCTCGACCCGTGGGTGTTGCTCGGCGCGCTCGCCGCGAACACACGGCATATCGCGCTCGTGAGCGGGGCCATCGTGCTCACGCTGCGTCATCCGCTGCATATCGCCAAAGCGGCGCTGTCCGTCGATACGCTCAGCCATGGACGCTTCATTCTGGGTCTGGGTTCAGGCGACCGCCCACCGGAATATGCCGCATTCGGGCGCGATTCCGACGAGCGGCGCGAACTGTATCGCAGTCACTGGGAGACGGTTGCCGCCGCGCTCGGCGAACCGTCGCGCGTGATTCCCGATCGCACGCCTGAGGGCGCGCCGACCTTTCAGCTGCTGCCCGAGAATTCGCACGCAGTGCCGCTGCTTGCCGTCGGTTCGGGCGGTCAGAGCGTCGACTGGATCGCGCGCCATTCGCTGGGGTGGATGACCTATCATCGCGAACCCGACGCGCAGCGCGCCCGTTACAGCATGTGGCGCGCCGCCGTCGAACGCGTGGCGCCCGAGGCCTTTCGCGCGTTCGGTGTCGCGATGCGGCTCGAACTCAGCAGCGATCCGCATGAGCCGGCTCAGGCCGTGTCGCTCGGCTACCGGACCGGCCGGCATGGGTTGATCGACATACTCAAAGCGCTACGCGCGGACGGGACACATCACGTGACGTTCAATCTGTCGTCGGAGCGTCCCGTCGCCGAGGTCATCAATGAACTCGCCGATGAGGTGTTGCCGCGGTTTCATCAAGAGAAATAGAAAGCGCGTTGCGCACACCCGCTCCGACTCACGGCGTGGACGGACGGTCCGTGTCGTACAGGCGGTCCGGGATGAACACCGCGGTCACGCCGCTCAGGAAGAACACCGCGCCGACCACAAGGAAGCCCAGACCGATGGAGAACTGTGTGGCCAGGAAGCCGATGACGATAGGCGCCGCGCCCGAGCAGAAACGGCCCAGGTTGTAGGAGCCGCCCACAGCAGTGCCGCGGATCGAAGTGGCGAAACTCTCGGACATGAAAGTGCCGATCGTGCCCAGCGGTACGCCGTATAGAAAACCGAAGAAAAGCATGAGAACGGCAATGTTCTCTCGCGTATGCCAGAAGACGATCACCGGCAGAAAAAGCGCGGCGCCCACGCAGCCGAAAATATACACACCACGCCGGCTCCAGCGGTCGCCCAGCCAGCCGGCGAAAATCTTGCCGACGAAGGCGACGACGTAAGTGCCGATCATGTACCCGGTCAGCGCGCTGAACTTGATATGCAGCTCTTTTTCGAGGTACGTCGGTAGCCAGTTATTCAGGCCATAGAACCCGGAAAGAATGAATACCGAGGTCAGGGTCCACAGGATAAACAGGGTTCGTGTCTGTCGATTGCTGAAAATCACGTGGTAACGGCTGCCGCGCCATCGACGTTGGCTCGTGCGCTCGACGGCGTGGCTCGCCTGCCAGCTAGCCGGCTCGGGGACCGCGAACTTGATCGCCAGGGCAAACACCACGGGCAACGCCGACACGTAGTAGAGCGTGCGCCAGCCGTAGTGCGGCAATATCCAGCTGCTCAGCGCAATCACGACGATGTAGCCGGCCGAAATGCCGGTCTGCAATGCGCCGAGAATCAGCGAGCGCCGTTCCGTGGGCACGTATTCGGCAACCAGCGTCGTGACCAGCACCATAGAGCCGATGCCCAACGAACTGATGAAGCGGACGATCGCGAATTCCAGAAAGCTGTGCGTGAGCCCGAGCAGCCCCGCACCGAGCGAAAAGAGGGCGAGCGCCCAGACCACCACCCTCACCCGCCCTATGCGGTCACTCGCCCAGCCGCCGAGAATCCCGCCGACGGCCATGCCCAACAACGTCAGGCTGCCCAGTGCTCCCGCCTGGACATTGCTCAGCCCGAAGTCGTCCTTGATTCGCGTCAGCGTGAGGCCGTACATCATGACGTCGGCCCCATCGGCCATGAGCGCAAGATAGCCGAGGATGAAAACGAGCAGCCAGCGGCCTTGCGATACGGACGCTTGGCTCACCGATGACGCGGTTGCAACACGATGGGTAGTGGTCATGTCAGAGAGGAGTCAAGCTGCTGGCGGATATCGTATTGCGCGAAATGAGAGCGGGCGCCAGGAAGGAACCGATCAGCAATCCCAACTCTTCATGCCTCGTCGTGTACCACCTCTCCTGATGCGTCAGGTTCATGGTGCCGATGCACACGCCGTCGTACGCGATCGGGATGTTCAGGATCGATCCGAGGCCCATATTGGTCATCACGGTGTGATCGTCGAACGCTTCGCGAATGCCTTGCGGCGTCTCCGCACGAAATGGCTTGAGATCGTGCAGTATCTGTCTGGCCCACGCAGTGCCCTGTTTTTTCTTGCGTCCACCAACCGGATAGACGTCGGGCATGTTCGTATAGACGCGTTCCACCTCCTGGTTTCGCGCATCGTAGGACATGATCGTGAACAGGCTAAAGCCGATTGCGCTTGCCGCCACCTCGTGAACGGCGCGGAAAATCGCCATCGGCTGACCCTTGAGCCGCATGGCCTTCGCGAGATGCTCAAGGTTCGAAATGTCCAGCGCTTGCGGAACTGGCGGCGCAGTTTCGATCCGGTTGCCTTGCATAGTCTGTACGGGAAGTTGGCAAATCACGGCGTTCAGCCGTGTAGTTCAGTGGAATTGAGCGGGCCTCGAACATCCTGCGTGCGCCCGAGTTCCTCGGCCTCGATGTCTTCGAGCGAGCGGTTGCGAGTCTCGATACCCAGGAAGAAAACCACACACGCCCCGATGAGCAGAACCGTCGTGGTCATGGCGAACACGCCGAGGAATCCGAGCACGGGATAGACGAGGCCGACCAGAATGGGTGCGCTCACCGAGCCGATGCGGCCGAACGATGAAGACGATCCGGTGCCGGTGGTGCGCACCGCGGTCGGGAATACTTCGGGGGTGTACGCATACACGCCTGCGAATGCACCGTTCATGAAGAACGACAGGCATATGCCCGCGACCATGATCCCGATTCCGGTGTGAGAGAACGCAAGCGCGATCGCCGCGATACCTCCCAACAACATGTACGATGCGACCACGGCCTTCCGGCCGATCCGTTCATTGAGCCATGCGGCCGAAAAATATCCCGGAATCTGCGCCCCATAGATCGCGATGGAATAGCCGAAGCTCTTCGTCATGGTGAGCCCCTCCTTGAGGAGCAAGCTCGGAATCCAGGAGAAGAACGAGTAGTACGCGAATGCAACCGAGAACCACATCAGCCAGCTTACCGCCGTGGTGCGCGCGAGTCGCGGCGACCACAACGTCAGCACGTTCTGCAACGCGCTACCGCTCGCACGCGCCGATGCGGGAATCATGCCGGCGGCGGCGGCAGGCGGAAGATGAATGCCTTTACCGGCAAACCATGCCTCGATCGTGCTCACGATGCTGTTCGCTTCATCCGTTCGCCCCTGGCTCTCGAGCCATCGCGGCGACTCAGGCAGCGTCCTGCGCCACCAGAGCAGCATCACGACGGGCAACGAAGTCACCACGGCCAGGTAGCGCCAGCCATCGACAAAATTTCGCACCACGACGAAGCCGAGGATGGATGAACTCAGATAACCGAACGACATGAAGCCGACCAGCGCGCCGCAAAACATGCCCCTGTAACGACGCGGCACGAATTCCGCAAGGAATGGCGCGATCACCACCGTCTCCGCGCCGGACCCAAATCCCGCGACGATGCGCAACGCGAAGAACGTGTGCCAGTCCGTAGCAGTGGCACTCGCGAGCGACGCGACACAGTAGATTGCCAGCGCCGTCATCATGATTCGGCGACGGCCGATCAAATCGGCGAATACGCCTGACAGAAAGGCCCCGAAGAAGTAACCGATATAGGTGCTGCTCGCGACGAGCCCGGTCTCGGCGCTCGTCAGGTGCCATAGCTTGCTCACGACCGGCAGCAGGAACGCGAGCGACGATGAATCGAGTCCATCGAACAGATACCCCAAGCCACCGATGAGCAGGAGTTTCCGATGAAAGCCCGACAACGGAAGTCGTTCAAGACGAGCGGCTATGGCAGACACGGTAACTTTCTCCCAGGAGGAATGGACACGAGGTCCGCAATGCCGACGTTATCGCCCGACCGCATAGGCCTGCATCTGGCGAGGCGTCGCGGCGCCACGCATCAGACCGTTTCTGATCCCGACCGCGCAGACCCGCCCCAGCGCCCACGGTTCGGCCACGGTCAGGTCGTGCCCACGCGCGCGCAACTCGGCGAGGGTGCTTTCCGGAAAACGGGACTCGGCGGACATCTTGCCGAGATGCATCGCGCGCGGATAGAACGAACCCGGAAAGTGCGCCGTCTGGAACGAGGGCGAATCCGCGGCGGCCTGAAAGTTCATGCCGGCGTGCACGTGTTTGAGGAATAGCTGGAGCGACCATTGATCCTGCTGGTCGCCACCGGGCGTGCCGAACGCCGCGTAGGGCTTGCCTGCGCGAGTAACCAGCGTCGGCGATAGCGTCGTGCGCGGACGGCGCCCCGGCCCGAGCGACGAAGGCAGACCCTCTTCCATCCAGAACATCTGCGCGCGCGTGGTGACATTGAAGCCGAGACCGGGCACCGCCGGCGACGCTTGCAGCCAGCCACCCGAAGGCGTGGCCGACACCATGTTGCCCCAACGGTCGACGACATCGAGATGAACCGTATCGCCTCGCAGTTCAGGTAACGGAGCGAACGTCGGTTCGCCCTGGCCGAAACCGCCGGACTGTTCCTTGCCGGCCAATGCCATGATGCGCGCAGCACGCTGCTCGCTGTCGCCCAGCGTGCCGGGACGGAATTCGAGTGACGCCCGGCGCGGGTCGATCAGCCGACGACGCTCGTTGTTGTAGGCGTCGCTCAGCAGCACATCCATCGGCACGTGCGCGAACGCAGGGTCGCCGTAGAACACATCGCGATCGGCGAACGCGAGCTTCGAGCATTCGATGATCGTATGGACGAAATCCGGGCCCATCGGGTCCATCGCCGCGAGATCGAAGCCCTTGAGCAGCGCGAGCTGCTGCAGGAACATCGGCCCCTGGCCCCACGGACCGGTCTTGTGGACGCGCAGATCCCCATAGTCGTATGAAACGGGGTCCTCATAGGACGGTTCCCAGCGCGCGAGATCGCCGGCGTCGAGCAGGCCGCGGTTGCGCTGACCCGACGTATCGAGAACGGCGGTCGAACCAAAGTACTGGTCAATGGCGTCAGCCACGAAGCCGCGATAAAAGACCTCGCGGGCGCGTTCGCACTGTTCGCCGCGGTCACGCCGGGTGTTCGCTTCTCGCAGAATGCGCTTGTACGTGTTGGCAATGGCCGGATTGGCGAACAGCTGGTTTGGCATCGGTGCGTCGCCGTCGCGCAGCCATTGCTCGGCCGAAGTCGGCCACTCGGTCCGGAAGAAATCCTTGATGGCGAGGATCGACGAAGTCATGCGCGGCAGCACCGGATAGCCGTTTTCCGCATAACCGATCGCGTAACTCAACACGTCCTCGAGCGGCAACTGGCCGTAATCGCGCAGCATGGCCATCCAGGCGCCGAATGCACCGGGCACCACGGCAGGCAACAATCCCGTACCCGGAACCACTTCCAGCCCTAACTTCCGCATGCGCTCGATGGTCATGGCCGCGGGCGTCACGCCCTGCCCGCAAAGCACGCGCACGCGATCTTCGCGCGCGCTGTAGAACACCACCGGGAGTTCGCCGCCCGGACCGTTCAGATGCGGCTCGACGATCTGCAAAACAAAACCGGCGGCGGCCGCTGCATCGAATGCGTTACCGCCTTTCTCGAGCACGGCCATGGCCGACGCGCTGGCGAGCCAGTGCGTGGAGGCCACCATGCCGAATGTGCCGATCAGTTCCGGGCGGGTTGTGAACGACATGCGCTGCTCCTTTGCGATCGCGGGCGACTGGCAGCTGAACCAATCACCATAGGTACGAATTAGATAAAGGTTAAAGATACGGCCAAAGCCAATCAGTCTTACCTGATGCTAACCCGAAACCTCGTTGTAACAAACCGGGTCAAAATAATTTCTGGAAACTGCGGGTCACGGCGCGCCAAATCTGCTACCGTTGATACCAATGATCATTGGTTCGGCCGAAGACAATGGAAAACATGGCACTGGAAGGGTTACTCGGCTATATCGCCGGCCATCAACTCAAGGACGGCGACGCGCTGCCGCCGGAAAGAAAGCTGGCCGAAGACCTTGGCGTCAGTCGAAGGGAACTGCGCGCGGTGCTGGCTTCGCTGGAGGCGTCAGGCCGGGTCTGGCGCGGTGTCGGGCGCGGTACCTATCTGGGCGCGCGGCCGCTGAAGTTCGGTCCCACGCTGCGTGGATTGCGCGCGGGGACCAGTCCGGCGGATATCGCCGAAATGCGGTTGCTGTTCGAACCCGCACTTGCGGAACTCGCCGCTACGAAAGCCAGTTGGGATGATCTGCTGGAACTGGAAAAGTGCGCACGTAAAAACGCCGCCGCAAAAAACGACGAAGAGTGGCAACAATGGGATCATCGCTTTCATTTGCTGATCGGCCAGGCCACCCGTAATCCCGCACTCATCGCGCTGATGGAAGTCATCAACGGCATGCGTGTGAAACCGGACGTGCGTGAGAAGACGGTGGCCCAGGAGACCCGGCAGTATTTCGCCCAACAGCATCAGGCTATCGTCAATGCCATGAAAGCCCGTGATGGAGAGACAGCGGCCCGATGCATGCGCGAGCATTTGCTAAGTGTTCAGGGGCGTGCATCCGCCAGAGTGGGCGGGCTCTCGGATCAACAGGTTTGACGTAGCGGTCGCCTGCGCGAAGCTCGGCGAAAACGGGTGCACGCCCGCGCCGCCGCTTTGCAACATGGCGGCAATCTCGTGCTTCATGCAAAGAAACGCGCCGGTGAGGTCGACGTCGACGACGCCCGCCCGATTCCGCCGCCTGCGCCTGTGACGATAATTGCGCGGCCGTCCAGTTCCTTGTCCATAACTTCCTCCATGTCTCACATCGGGGTGTAATTGCACTACGGTGAACAGCCGCGCGGCATCGCCTGCGCGAGTTGCCTCACGACCCTGAGTCGTTATTGCGGCCGATTCAGTTGCGACGCATCGACATACACGCGGTAGTCCGTGATAAGGCCGTGCGCATTGACATTGAGGACATCGACAAAGGGAGCGTCGAGCTTCTGACCCAAGCGATCGACGTACAGCACACGGCCTTCGCAGATGGCGACGTCATCAACCGACCAGAAACGGTCGGCTGTATGCGCAATCGACTTCAGCGACCGAAGCACTGACGTCACCACGCTCACGATCGGCTCCCGACCGTGAATCGCTTCGCCGTTGCCGAATACGAAGCGAGCGTCGTCGGCGAGGAAGGTTCCAAAAGCCGCCATGTCCTGCTGGTCGATCGCAGAGAGCATGTCGCGAATTTTCTGTTCCATAGTTGTCCTGTCTCCGTCCATTCAATTGAAAGCGGCTGGCAATCCTGCTTGCTTGCCCCGGCCGCACGTGTGACACCGGAACCGCATATCTGATGTCATTCTCCGGTCCCGGTATTTACGTAGTACTACTATCAACATAAATCGGACTATGTCCATCAACGCCGCACCGACTGCGACTACACCTGATTCAGCAGCGCTTCGCCCTCTTTCAGTCTGCGGCAATTCTCGACCAGCACCGTAATGCTGCGCGAGAGAGTCTGCGGGGTGAGCCATGCCACGTGAGGCGTAGCGATTTCACCGGCCACTCAGATCGAACAGCGCATAGGACACGCGTTTCGCTCAATTCGCAGGCGTCGCCGAAAGCGGTTCGAGCCCTGTCCTCGAAATCGCGGATGCCGCGTCCGGCGACGACAGAAAATGGATCAGCGCCGCTGCGCCGACTGGATTTTTCGCACTAGTGGCGATGCCCCCGGAGAACACCGTGTACCACTGCACTTCTGCGGGCAAACTGCCGACTACCGTCACCCCCTTCACCGTTAACAGTTCGACGATCTGTTGAATTCCGAGCTCGGCGTCTCCATTCGCGACTGCATCGGCGACTTGCCCGGCCGGAATCATGCGGCTCTTGCTCTGCATCCGCCCCGCGATGCCGAGACGCCAGAACAGCTCGCTGCCGACAAAGACGCCACTCGGGCTGTCCGGATAGACGATCGACCTCGCTGCGAGCAGCGCTCGCCGTAATGCGTCGACCGAACTGATATCCGGCTTTGGCGTCCCCTGGCGAACCACCATGCCGATTGCCGAGCGTGCCAGGTCCACCTTACTGTCCGGCAAGACCTTGCCGGCATTGATCTGTTCGTCGAGCGCATACCCAACCACGATCAGCACGTCGGCCCACTCGCCACGCGCAAGCCGCACAGGGATCGCATTCGCGGCCGTACCTACCGCGGGCCCCCAGACGGTGATTAGCTTACGGCCGGTCGACTCTTCGAATTGCGGGCCCAGGTCGCGATAGGCTGACGCAAACCCGCCCGAAATCATCACCTTGACTTCGTCTGCCCATGCGGCCCCGTTGCCTAATAACGCGCCCGCTACGCAGAACGCAAGTGCGCGAATCCTCAGCTTGCGGATGGTCACGGCCCCGCCCCATGTCGATCGAATGGCTTAGTCAGGATATGCATCGAGTGCAAGAGCGGAGCAGGTTCCGAAGATATAGCGGCCATTCAGCCGGTCTGCGGTGAAGGAGAACCCCGCAGGCCCATCGTCCATTCGTCTGGTTCCACCCGCGCCGCCCTCAAAAATCAATCGACCCGTATCGAACGCCGTAACCATCCTGTCACCGCCTCTTTCGAGCACGCGCAGCTACGCCAGCCAATATGCGCATCAGGCCGCACGCCCCACACTGTGCCGCCTGAGGCACGAAACGCGATAGTGAATTCATTTGCCGCATCCGTGAGCACAGTGAACTGCTCATTGGCAGGCACGTCACATCCCGGTGCCGCGATCAACACCGCAGACGCCAACTCACGAGGCAGGGCATCGAGCGCAGAGCACCCCTCGACGAACGCATCGTATTGTGCGCCGGGTGCATCGATATAGCCGAGCAGGACATGCCGCCCGCGGCCGACATATTCATGCAGGCGCTGCGCATGGCCGACGAACCTTTGCTGGAAGCCGCCCACTTCGGGAACACGATCGCCGGGCGCGGGTAACGTCGCGTCCATCTCGGGACACTCGTCGGCGACGATGCGACTGCCTCGATACGTGACGAGCAACTGGGTTTCGCGCATGGCCGGTGTCGCCGCCTCGCGAGCGAACACCGCATTCAGCGCCGCGCTCGTCGATCGAACGACGTCGACCCCGACGGGATGCCGTTCTTCTGAATAGCTCTCGAGCAATTCAGGCTGTGCGAGGTCCCTCGCCGCGAGCGATAGCTTCCACGCCAGATTGTGTGCATCCTGCAACCCCGTATTCATGCCCTGACCGCCCACCGGAGGATGGATATGCGCCGCGTCGCCGGCAATGAACACGCGGCCCCGGGCATAGGCAGGCACGATGCGATGGCTGACCCGGTAGACCGACGACCAGCGCATCGACGACAGCCGCGTGTTATCCGGTAACGCCGGCAGGAGCAGCTCGCACATCGTATCGAAATCGGGCGACGGGGTATCGACAAGTGCCGCCTTGTCTTCAGGCACGATGATCGAGAGCCGGTAGCGTTGCTCCGAGCCGCGAACCGGAACCGCCGCGAGCGAAGCTTTCGGGCGTGTCCCCGCACTCCAGTCGAAGCGATACATGGGTCCCCGGGGCAGGTCCCATTCCACGTCGAGATCGGCGAGCGCGAATGTTTGCGGGTATTGACCGCCTTCGAACGCAAGACCGAGCGTCGAGCGAACCTTGCTGTGCGCGCCATCGCAGCCCACGAGCCAACGGCAACGCAGGGTGTGCGTTTGCCCGCTGGAATCGGTGAGTTGCGCGTGGACCGCACCCTCGCGCTCTTCGAAAGCGACCAGCTCGATGCCATACTCCACACGTCCGCCCTGCGCAGCGAGTGCGGCCTCGAGCAGGCGTTCCGTTTCGAACTGCGCGAGCGACAGCGAGCCGTACGGCAGGCCTTGCCCCTGAATGCTCATACTGCGTGCGGGGACAGGCGTACCGTCCTGCCACGTTTGAACGCCGGTGAGCCATACGCCGGCTTCGATCGCGCGTCGGGCGATGCCGATGTCTTCGAAAATCTCGATGGTGCGTGGGGTAACTCCGAGCGCCTTGCAATAGAAAATCCGGGCGGGCATACGGTCGACGAGGCGCACATCGACGCCGTCGCGGCGCAACTCTGTCGCGAGCAATAGACCGACCGGGCCGGCGCCGACGATCAGTATGTCTGGAGCATCGTTCGACATGTCTACGAATCCTCAAGATGAGCGGCGGGACGGCTGCCAGTCACGCCGGACTATCGATTCCTTATACAAATTGCCGAGATACGCAGGGTGCAGAGGCGGCGCTCTCGTGTTCGCGCAAGCGTCGAACGACGGCAGCTCGTGCAAACAGCTTACGCATATCGGGAGTGTCGCTCTGCAGCTTCTGTCGAAATGTAGTCCCGAATTCAACTGTTTGCGCGCATTTTTCGACATTTCACGTATTTCACGTAGCAGTGTCGAATGTCCATTGCTGGCCGCACTCGGTAGCCCGATCGTGCAACGCGGACAATCCGCCCAAACTTCTCAAAATCGTTGT
Organism: Paraburkholderia sp. RL18-101-BIB-B; assembly: GCF_046026985.1. Classification (NCBI taxonomy): domain Bacteria; kingdom Pseudomonadati; phylum Pseudomonadota; class Betaproteobacteria; order Burkholderiales; family Burkholderiaceae; genus Paraburkholderia; species Paraburkholderia sp. RL18-101-BIB-B. The sequence continues at coordinate 14,057 of NZ_JARESV010000010.1, read as the reverse complement.
CGCAGCATCGCTTGTGACGGGCCGCCGGTACATTCGGCGTCGCTTTTTCATGCGACCGGTTGGCGCGATGATCATCGGCGCTTACGCGGACCGCGTGGGACGCCGCGCAGTGATGACGAGGACCTGCTGGATGATGGCTCTGGGAACCGCCGCGCTCGGCCTGTGCCCGTCGTTTGCCAGCATTGGTGTGATTGCGCCGCTCGTCGTCAGCGCCGCTCGATCGTCAGGGCTTTGCCGTCGGCGGCGACATCGTGAACTGGCGATCCCACGTCCACAGCACGGTATGTGGCGCCGGCGTGTGCGGTGAGCTTCTTTGCGCTGACGCTTTTCAAGGAACGGCGCTTCGAAGCGGCCAATTGCGGTGCGCCCGCGGCCGACGCGTTTTGCCGGTCGCAGGGAATGGGAAACGCCGTGAGCTTTGCTGTCAAAGCGAATGTGCCGCTGACCATCGTGACATCGAGCAAACGCATCTGTCGGCATCAGGGATGCAAGGCGTTCGAGCGGGTCGATTGCGGGACGCGTAAATAGCCGTTGCATCCATTCAAGCCATCGAGCGACATCTCGAGGCATGACTGGCGGATGGAACGTCGAAGCCGACACACATAATCGCCCCAGATTCAGCCACGTTTTTTCGATGGTTGCGATGCGAGAGTATCTGCGAGTACCGCTTCGATCGTCGTGGCGGCAAGCGTTTTTCGAACGCCATTATCGATCGAATCATAGACGTGGCTCAGCGTCGACCCGATGCCTCGCCCGACGGGGCACGCCTGACTCGGTTTCGAAGGGTGCAGCGCGAAGCGCGCACCCTCTTCAAGCGCATTAAAGACGTCGAGCAAACTGATTGCATCCGCACTCCTCGTCAGACGCCATCCCGCATTGACACCGCGATAACTCTCGACAAGCCCGCCTTTCGCAAGCAACCCAAGCGTCCGACGAATCACCACCGGATTGGTGTTGACGCTCGCAGCGATGCGATCGGATGTGACCGGGTCAGAACTGCGCCGTGCGACCAGCGCCATCCACGCCAGGATATGGGTCGCCACGGTCAAGCGGCTGTTGGCGCTCATGGAAAGCCTCTGTTAGTCAGTTTAGTTGTAACTATATTCGTTACATCATGGGTAGTCAATCCTGCCACGTTTGATAATCCCGGCGACATAGCGCGTTCCCCGCCTTAAAGACGGACGATTTCGGGCTACACGCATCGTCCCATTGGCGTGACGAAACCACCCTGCCCCCGTCATTCGAGTCCCAGCGACGACGCCTGTTCATGAGAAGAGACTTGTGTCGATGGCCTGGATAGTTTATGTTGTAACAACTATTGTTACATCGAATGCACTGTAACGATAAACGTATGGCTTGCGACGTTCCATAACCAATGGAAACGGAGCATCCGTTCTTGCTACTTTCAACACCGAAATGAGAAGCCCGCAGATGTCCACACTCTTCGATCCCATCCAGATTGGCGCGCTGAAGTTGTCGAACCGCATTGTCATGGCACCGCTCACACGCATGCGCGCGTTCGCTGAGCGCAGTCCAGGTGTCCTCCACGCGCACCACTACGCACTGCGTGCGAGCGCAGGACTCGTCATTACCGAAGCCACTTCCGTCACGCCTCAGGGCGTTGGCTATCCCAACACGCCGGGCATCTGGTCCGAGAAGCAGATTGCCGGCTGGAAAGAGGTGACTTCAGCGGTACACGATGCGGGTGGCCTGATCGTCTCCCAGTTGTGGCACGTCGGGCGAGTTTCCGACCCGCTCTACCACGACGGCCAACTTCCCGTCGCCCCCAGCGCCGTTGCGCCGGAAGGCCATGTCACCCGCGTGCGGCCTCAGCGTCCGTACACCGTACCGCGCGCACTGGAGACCGAAGAAATTCCCGGTATCGTCGAGGATTTCCGGGTTGGCGCCGCCAACGCACAACGCGCTGGTTTTGATGGTGTCGAACTGCACGCGGCAAATGGTTACCTGTTCGATCAGTTCCTGCACGACGGATCGAACCTGCGGACCGACCGTTATGGCGGCTCGGTCGAGAACCGTGCGCGCTTCCTGCTGGAGGCAGTCGATGCGTTGCTCACGGTTTGGCCCGCGGACCGCATCGGCGTGCATCTGAACCTGATGTCGAGTTCATACTCGATGCACGACTCGGATCCGCGCGCGCTGTTCACTTATGTCGCCGAGCAACTCAACGCGCGCCACATCGCTTTCATTTTCGCGCGCGAGGCGCTGGATCGCGGCGACGATCGCATCGGCCGTGACGTGAGGCGCATCTTCAAAGGGGCCTACATCCTCAATGAAGGGCTGACGCGGGAGAGCGCGGAACGGGCCATCGAACGCGGCGACGCGGACGCGGCAGCGTTTGGTCGTCCTTTTATCGCCAACCCTGATCTGGTGGAGCGCTTTCGACGCGGTGCGCCGCTCAACGCGGTCAATCCGGAAACCATCTACACGGACGACGAAACCGGCTACAACGACTATCCGCTGCTAGATGAAGCTATGTGAAAGAGACGCGCGATGCGCTTCCGGTATAAAGGATCGACCCGGGTACATGGCAGCTCGCCGAGTGAGAGGCGTTTGCCTTGCTATTGAGATATCTTTTCCAGTTCAATACCCTTCGTGCGCGGCCCCATCAATCCAATCGCCAGCATCACGATCAGCATCGCCCCGGCGATGAACACGAACACGCCGCTAGTGCCGAAGTGCTTCAACACCGCTGCGATCAGAAAGGCTGTGAAAATCGCGGAAAATCGGCTCCACGAGTAAACAAAACCCACCGCGCGCGCTCGAATGCTGGTCGGAAAAAGCTCCGTCTGATACGCATGGAAGCTATACGAAATGATGTTGCCCGCGAGCGTCAGACACACGCCGAGACTGACCAGCAACACCGCGCCCGCCGCCTGACTGAACCACAGGCCGCAGACGATATTCACGCCCGCCATCACCACGATCACCGTCTTGCGCTCGAAGCGGTCGCCGATAAAGAGGCCGATCACCGGACCGATTGGCGCGGCCAGCGCGATCACGCTCGAATACATCAGGCTGGTGGTGATCGTAATGCCCTGCTTGATGAGCAGCGTGGGTACCCAGTTCGCGAAGCCATAGAAGCCCACGGTCTGGAAGATATTGAAGATCGTCATCATCAGCGTGCGGCTGCGGTACGGCGGCACCCACATATCGCGGAAGCTGCCGCGCGGCGCGACCGGCGCCGGCGGCGCGGGCAGCGGCAACTCGCGGCCATACTCGCGGCGCACTTTCGCTTCGAGTTCGGTCATCACGCGATCGGCTTCGGCAAGACGCCCTTGCTGCGCGAGCCAGCGCGGGCTCTCCGGCAACGCGCGACGGATCCACCATACGAACAGCGCACCATGTGCGCCGATCAGCACGACCCAGCGCCAACCGTCGAGGCCGAGCAGCGTGCGTGGCACCAGCAGATACGACAGAAACGCCACCACGGGCACCGCGGTAAAGCCGACCGCCTGCTCGCAGGCAAACGCGCGGCCGCGAATCTGCTTGGGCACCAGTTCGGAGATATACGTGCCGATCGTCACCAGTTCGACGCCGATGCCGATCCCCGCCACGAAGCGCCAGAAGTTCAGACCCGTGGCCGACTCCTGAAACGCCATCACGACGTTGGCCGCCGTGTACCACAGCAGCGAATACGTGAACACGGCGCGGCGTCCGAAGCGATCCGCCAGAAACCCACACGCGATCGTGCCGATAAAGAGGCCGCTGAACAGCGCCGCGATAAAACTCGCGACGCCGGTCGAGCCGAACAGGCCGTGCGTGGTCGCCGTCAGCAGACCGCTTTTGACGAGGCCCGGCGCGACGTAGCCGGAGTACAGCAGATCGTAGAGTTCGAAGAAGAAGCCGAGGCTCAGCAGCACCACCAGCTTCCAGACGGAGCGCGTGGCGGGCAGCCGGTCGAGGCGCGCGGAAATGCTGCCGGCGTCGAGCGGCGCGGCCGCAGCGGTGCGACTGGCCGCGCTATCGGAATGCGCCGCGCCGCCGTTCTTCTTCGCGACGGAGCCGGCGTGATCTGGGGATGCCATCTTGTCTGTCTCCTTTGTCGACCAGAGTTGGCGCTTTAGCGCTTACTCCGGTCCCATGCAACATAGTTGCCGATGATTCTGGCGAAAGAATAAGCCTCGCCGGGCCGGTCTCGTGCCGGCCTCTCGTACTTTTGCGCATCACACGCACCACGATCTGCCGGGCCCAAGGTCCGGCCAGCATTCTAGCCGCGTGCGCGCTTCAATTGTTCGAAGGTCGTGATTTTTCCAGCCAGCGCGCTCGCCGCCACCGTGTACGGACTCGCGAGCCACACATCGCCCGGCCCCGAACGGCCCGGGAAATTACGGTTGATCGCACTGATCGTCACCTCGTTCGCCTCGGCCGATTGACCCGGTCCGCAATTCGCGCACGACCCGCAGCCCGGCATGACGAGCGTCACGCCCGCGCGTTCGAAGACCGGCAAATAGCCCTGTTCCTCGCAATACGCGCGCACGGCCATGGTGCCGAACTGCAGGAACAGACGCGTGCCCTCGGGCACACGAATGCCTTGTTCGACACCCCAGCGCAGCACCTCGTAATAGAAATCGAAGTCTTCGCGCTTGCCCGCGGTGCACGAACCACCGTAAGCGATATCGATCGTGACGTCCTGCTCCAGTTGCGGCGCCGGCACGCCGTTGCCGGGATCGCCGGGACGCGCGAGCATCGGTTCGATGGCGCTTGCGTCGATACAAATCGTGTCGCGATAAATAGCGCCCGCGTCGCTTTTCATCCAGTTTTCAAGCGTGAAATCGACGCCGCGCCGCTCTTTGAGAAATGCGACCGTGCGTTCGTCCGGCTCGACGATGCCGGTGAACCCACCCAGTTCCGCGACCATGTTGGTCAAGGTCGCGCGCTCGTCGATCGACATCGCGCGCACCGCCGCGCCGCCGTATTCGAACACGAGGCCGATCGCGTCACCCGAACGGATCGCGTCCATCTGTAGCAGATGCAACACCACATCTTTCGCGGTCACGCCGTCGCGCAAGTGACCGCTGATTTCGATGCGCAAGGTCTCCGGCACCTTGCAGCGCACATAACCCGTCACCCAGCTATTGGCGATTTCCGTTGCGCCCGCACCGAATGCGAGGCAGCCGAGCGCGCCCGAATGCGGCGTATGCGAATCGGTGCCGCACGCCACCTGTCCCGGCAACGCGTATTGCTCGGCCATCAGCGCATGACAGATGCCCTCGGACCCCGGCAGGCTGTCGAGCGCGCCGTGCGAGCGCACCGGATAGTCGCGCGAGAACGACGTATGCCCTTCCATCAGATTGGCGACGCCCGGCAGCAAACCGTCGCGCACGTGTGGAATGCTTTGCGACGCGAGCACCAGATGATCCTGGAACGCGATGATGTGATCCGGCGCATGCAGCGGCGCAGGCTTGCCGAACGCGCGATGCATCAGGTGCGCGCACATGCCGGTGAAGTAATCGTGGCTGAAGCGCCAATCCGCGGCAATGAACACGCCGTCGCCGCGCTGCGCGCCCACGCTGCCGGGATGCAGATGCCGTTCGATGATCTTCTCGACCAGCGTCTTCGGCTCCGCGGCCTGCGTCGCGTTAGCGTTATCGCCCACGCTCGGCGCGGGCCAGTCGGCGAACTTGCTGTACGCGAGCAGGCCGCCGCTGCGGATGATCTGCTGCGTGAGCGCGTCGCGGCCTTTGAGAAATTCGTCGATGGGCACCGCTTCTCCCGCGCTCAACCGATCGAGCACGGAAAAGTCAGTGGTGGTGAGAATGCCGATGTTGTCGCAATTCTGCTGATAGATCCGTTCGAAGCTCTCCGCGACGATCAGCCGGATACCGGCCGAGAGTTCCGCCAACGGACTCGATTCGCGCGATGAACCCTTGCCGTAGCGCTTGCCCGCCACCGTCACCTGGAAGCCGCCGTTCTTCACCGCATCGCGGCCGATCGGCATGCGCTCGCCGGCCTTGAAGCCGACATACGGATACTGGCCGAGGCGTTCGTCGTACGTGAGCATGACGGTGACCGGCGTGATCTCGTCGGTGGAGACGTTGTCGCGCAACGGACCGGCCGTGGCGCGCGTGAAGTTGTCGCCGGCGAGTTGCGCCTCGATCACCGCGGGGTCCTGGGACAGGTACAGCACGCGGCCGTCCAAACGAATCGTGTCGCTCATGGGCATTCTCCTTGCGCTCACTATACGGCGCGCGCGGGTAATGCCGAAGTGCCGGTCCAGCAACGCAGACCTCTCGTTTGGCGATGATCGGTGCGATCGTGCTCGACGCGGTCCGGGCGCTGGCGCGTCGCCGCCGGCATACGACAGTCGGCAGCCGGCGCAGACATGCCTCAGCCGATTCGCCCGCCGTTGCTCGCGTCAAACACCCTTGCCGAGAAACCCGACCAGCGCCGCCGCGCTCGCACTCAACTGGTTGCGCGTCTTGAAGATCATGATGAGGCGGCGCACGGCCCACGCATCGCTCAAGGACAGCAGGCTCACGTCGAGCGCATTCACATAGAGCAGCCCGACCTGCTCGGGCACGATCGCGATGCCGAGCCCGGCATGCACCATCCGGCAAAGCGCGTCGAGACTGCTGACGCGAATCTTCACGTCGAGTTGCCGCCCCGCAGCGGCCGCCTGTTGCGTGAGCAGTTGCGTCAGCGCGCTCTCGCTGCGCAGGCCGACGAAGCTGTCGTCGAGCAGTTCGTCGAACCTCACGCGCAACGCGCCGGCGAGTCGATGGCCGCCCGGCACCAGCACCGCGAGACGATCCTGCCGGTACGGCACCTGTTCGAACGCCTCGCTGCCGGCCACCGGATTACAGATGCCGAAGTCCGCCGCGTGCTCACCGACGATCCGCAGCACGTCGGCGCTGTTTTCCTCTTCCAGTTCGATCGACACTTCCGGGAACGCGCGGCCGAACGCGGCCACGTCTTCCGGCAGAAACTGCACGATCGAGGACAGATTCGCCACCACCCGCACGCGCCCTTTCGCGCCCGACGAGAAGCGCGACAGCTCCGCGCTCATCTGTTCGATATTGCCGATGATCGCCAGCGCGTAGCGCAGCACGGTCTCGCCGACCGGCGTTACGGTGATGCCGCGCGACTGGCGCTGGATCACGGGCAGGCCGATCACCGCCTCGATCTCGGCGATGCGCCGGCTGACGGCGGACGATGCGATGAACTCGCGCTCCGCCGCGCGCGCGATGTTGCGCTCCTGGCAGACGGCGACGAACAGGCGCAGCGAGGTGAGGTCGAGTTTCTTGAGAAGGTTTTCCATTGTTGCTTCTTCATGCACGGTGAAGCCGAAGAACTCGCCAGCGAACCCGGCACCACGATGAACGGATCTACGCAAAAAAGATGGGCAAGTGTAACGCTCTTCTCCAGGCCAGAATGCCTGCCATTCCCGCAACCAGCTTTCGATTCGCTTCTTTGCTGCCTACACTACGCAACGCAACAACGCGACGCGTCGAGCCGTCAGGGCCGCTGTACGAGCCTGGATTCAAACAAGCCAGAAGAAGTTATCCGGAGACACGACATGACCTCAGTGCAAGGACGGCGGCGCTTTCTCGGCACGGCGCTATGCGGGGCCGTCACCGCATGCGGCGGTTCCAACGAATTGAACAATTCGGGCAGCGGCGGCAACACCAATCCAAACGGCCCCGTGCCTGATTCCCAGATCGACGCCGCCCTCACGCAACTGGACACGCTCGTCAACAACCTCATGACCAGCACCGGCGTGCCCGGCATGTCGGTCGCCGTGGTGCGCAATCTGCGAACGGTCTATGCGAAAGGCTTCGGCACGCGGCTGGTCGGCTCGGGCCTCGCCGTGGATGCCGACACGGTGTTCCAGCTCGCGTCGCTGTCGAAGCCGGTCGGGTCGATGGTGGTGGCGCACCAGGTCGGCATAGGCACGGTGTCCTGGGATACACCGTTGCGCGCGCATCTGCCGTGGTTCACGCTGGCGGATCCGACCGTGAGCGCGCAAGTCACGGTCGGCGACATGTACGCGCATCGCTCCGGCTTGCCCGATCATGCTGGCGATCTGCTGGAAGACATGGGCTACGATCAGACCACCATCCTCGAACATCTGCGTTATCTGCCGCTGGCGCCGTTTCGCCGTTCGTACGCCTATACGAACTTCGGCCTGACGGCGGGCGCGATCTCGGTGGCCACCGCCACCGGAATCGACTGGGCGACGCTCTCGGATCGCACGCTCTATCAGCCGCTCGGCATGACGAGCACGAGTTCGCGCTACGCTGATTTCATCGCGCGCGCGAATCGGGCCACCGGGCACGTGCAGCGCAACGGCCAATGGGTCGTCGGCCTGGGCTCGATGCCGGATGCGCAAGCGCCCGCGGGCGGCGTGAGTTCCTCCGCGAACGACATGGCGAAGTGGCTGACGCTGATGCTGGGCCAGGGCGTGTTCAACGGCACGCGCATCGTCGACGCCGCCGCGCTCAACGCGGCGATCAGCCAGCAATCGCAGATTCAGCCGGCCGGCAACGGCCAGAACGCGTCCTACTATGGCTTCGGTTTCAACGTCGGCACCACTGCGGCGGGGCGCGCGTCATACAGTCATTCGGGCGCATTCGGCGCGGGTGCCGCGACCAATTTCGTGGTGGTGCCCTCGACGGGCTGCGCGATCGTTGCGCTCACCAACGGCTATCCGCTCGGCGTGCCTGAAACGCTCACCGCGCAGTTCTTCGATATCGTGCAGTTCGGCTCCATTCAGCGTGACTGGTTTGCGGCTTATAGCGAGGCGTTTGCGGACCTCAACAAACCGGCCGGTTCGCTCGTCGGCGTGAAGCCGCCCGCAGCGCCGCTACCCGCGCGGGCACTCTCCACCTATACGGGCACCTATAACAACGACTATTACGGGCCGATCCAGATATCGGCAGCGAACGGCGCCCTCCTCCTGACCATCGGCGCCACGCCCTTGCGTCTGCCGCTTTCGCACTGGGACGGCGATACCTTCACCTTCATGCTCGTCAACGAAAACGCCGCGCCGGGAACGATTTCCAAAGTGTCGTTCCTGAGTAATCAGGTGACGCTCGAGTACTACAACGCGGAAGGACTCGGGACGTTCACGCGGTGATGCCGCCGCGTTCATCTCAGGATGTCGGCCGCCTTGTGCCGCTCGTCCACGCCGTCGATCAGGATCACCGGCCCGCGCGCATGCCGCGTGCGCAACGGCAGGATGCGCTGATACGCGTCCGATGCGTACCAGGCGCGCGCGGCGGCGAGATCGGGGAACGCAATCGCGATCAGATCGCCGTGCCATTCGCCTTCGAGTATTTCGGGGCGTGCGCCGTGCACGATGAAATGGCCGTCGAACGGCGCGAGCGTGCCGTCGATGCACTCGAGATATTCGATGATGTCGTCGCCCAGTTCGACGTCGTGCAGATGGGCAATCGCGTAGGCGGTCATGGCGTGGCTCCTGGCAATCAGTGGATGCGGATCGAAACTTGCATGCCACTCATGGTCGCCTCGCGCATGACGCGCGTCGATTACCTGTGAGGTAAAAGAACACCCGCCTTCGTGCCCGAGGCCGCCACGCCCCGCCGCTATTCCGCGCTGACTTGCGCGAGCGCGGCAATCAGGTCGCCGAAGCGCTCGCCCTGCACCAGAATGTGCCCTCTCAACGCGGCGGCGGCGGCTTCGCCGTCGCCCGCTTCGAGCGCATCCACGACCGCCTGATGTTCGTCGAACGAGGCGGCGACACGCCCCTTGACGCGCAACTGCAAACGCCGGTACGGACGCAGCAGTTTGTGGAGCGCCTTCGCCTGGTCATGCAGAAAACCGTTGTGGCTGCCGTGATAGATCAGGCAGTGAAAGCGCTCGTTCAGGTGGTAATACTCGTCCGGGCTGCCGCCGTCGCGCGCTTTCTGACACGCGACATGCGCCTCGCGCAGCGCCTGCAACTCCTGCGCGCTCATGCGCCGCGCGGCAAGGCGGCTGCACATCGCCTCGAGCTCGGCCATCACCTCGAACATCTCGATCAGTCTGTGCAGGCTGATCTTCGCGACCACGGCGCCGTGCCGCGGCCGCATCTCCACCATGCCGGCCGCGGCCAGTTGCAGCAACGCTTCGCGCACGGGTGTTCTGGACACCTCGAAGCGCGCGATCAATTCCGCCTCATCCAGCCGTGCGCCCGGCGGAAGATCGCCGGTCGCAATGGCTTCCTCGATGGATTCCCGCAGCCGGTCTGCGAGCGTGAGCTTGTTTGTCATGTTTGGACTCCACACGGAATCGAGTTGACCACAACGAGCATGCTGCCACTGTACGCGTAAACGATAGTTGAGAACGGTGTCGGGCGAATTATAAATATCTACGAACGTTATAAATATAAATATAGACCCTTACAAAATATTGACAGGCCTTTTGGGCATATCGGCGTTTTCGCCCGATGACGGTCCGTCCGTTCCATACGCACACTCCTTTTCCCTGACCGTGTTCGGAGGCCTGACCATGAAGGTGCAGTCGCTAGCTGTATCGCTGGGAGTCGGTGTCGGAATCGCGTTGCTCGGTGGGTGCGGGCACGACAACGTGTCGCCGTCGTCGCCGCCCGTCACGGCGAAGGGCGCTGGCTTTATCCAGAGCTTCCAGATCCTGTCGAGCGCACCGGCGTTCGGCGGCGCGACGCCGGCCGGCGCGGCGGGTCCCTACCAGGTGATCACCGCGGTCGTGCACGGCGAACTCGATCCGAACAATCCGCTCAATGCGGGCATCGTGAACATCAAGAACGCGCCGGTCGGCAGCGACGGTTACGTCGCCTATACGACCGACGTGGTGATCCTGCGCCCGCAAAGCGCGGCGGCCGCCAAGCGCGTGCTGTTCTATGACGTCGTGAATCGCGGCAGCAAGATCGGCGCGGCGTCGTTCGTGGGCGGCGGCGCGCTCGATACCGGCGCGGCGCCCTCGTCCAGCTTCCCGTCGCTGCTGCGTAACGGCTATACGATCCTGTGGAGCGGCTGGCAAGGCGACGTTCCGGTCACCGGCAACAGCAGCACCGCCGGCGCGGGCCTGCTCGGCGCCAGCTTCCCCGTGGCGACCAACAAGGACGGCACGCCGATGACCGGCTTGAGCCGCGAGGAATTCATCCCGGACTATGCGGGCGGCCCGCCTACCACCATTCCGCTGACTTACCCGCCGGCCAATCTGTCCGACAAGAGCTCGGTCACCTTCACCGCGCGCCAGTCGTGGCTCACGGCATACGGCAGCATTCCGGGCGGCCTCGAAACCTATACCGCGCCTTCCCAGCCGGTGACGACATGGAGCTACGTCAGTACGCCGAACAATGTCTACGAAGGCAATTATTCCGTCACCTTTACGCCGCCCGCGACCGTGCCGGGCCCGAACGGCACGCAGGTTGCGCCTGACGCCGGGACCATTTACAGCTTCGTCTATCAGGCCGCCGCGCCGACCGTCGACGGCATCAGCTTCGCCGCCTTGCGCGATCTGGTGTCGTTCCTGCGCTACGACGCGGCCGATGCGCAAGGCGTCGCCAATCCGCTCAACGATCTGAAGAACGCGGGATGCGTCGCGTCGACATGCTCGACCAGCACGAACTTCGATATCGCGATCGGCGAAGGGATTTCGCAGTCGGGCCGCTTCATGAAGGACTTTCTGTACGAGGGCTTCAACGCCGACAAGAACGGCAAGATCGTGTTCGACGGCATGTTCCCGATCATCTCGGCGGCTCGCCGCACGTGGACCAATGCCGCGTTCGCGCAACCCGGCCGCTGGTCGAAGCAGCATGAAGATCACTTCATGCCGGGCTTCCAGTTCCCGTTCACTTACGCGACGACTACCGACCCGGTGAGCGGCGCCACTGACGGCATCCTGAAGCAGTGCACGGCCACCAACACCTGTCCGAAGATCATGCAGCTCGACGGCGCGTTCGAATGGTGGGGCGGCGCGGCGTCGCTGGTCGTGACCGACGGACGCGGCAATGACATCCAGTTGCCGGCGAACGTGCGCTACTACCTGGTGGCGGGCACGCAGCACGGCGGCGGCAATGGCGTAACGACCGGCAACATGACAGTTCCGGCCGCGGGCAGCCAATGCCAGTTGCCGGGCTCGCCGGTCGAAGAAACGCCGGTCGAACGCGCGCTGATTCCGGCGCTCGTCAACTGGGTCGGCAAGGGCACGCCGCCGCCCGCCTCGCAATATCCGACGGTCGCCGCGGGCACGCTGGTCGCGCCGACTCAGACCGCGCTGGGCTTCCCGTCGCTCACCAACGTAATGGTGCCAAGCGGTGCGGCCGCGACGCCCACGTCTGTGCAATTGACCTTCAATGGCGAGTACAACCAGCTGTTCGTGACCGACTATAGCAACGCGGTTCCCGTGGTGAACACGGCACAGGCGTACACGATTCTCGTGCCGAAAGTGGATGCCAACGGCAACGAAACGTCCGGCGTGCTGGTGCCCGACGTCGCCGCCCCGCTCGCCACCTACACCGGCTGGAACTATCGCGGCGCGGGGCACGCGATCGGCGACGGCTGCATTTCGAACGGCGCTGCGATTCCGTTCGCGGTGAGCGCCGCCGCGCAGGCCGGCGGCACCGATACGCGCACCACGCTTGCCACGCTTTATGGCGGCAGCCGGTCAAAGTATCAGACCGCGGTCGCGGCTGCGGCGAACGCGTTGGTCAGCCAGGGCTATCTGTTGCAGGACGACGCCACCAACGTCTTCATTGCAAACGCGAGCGCCGTATCCGCGACTTTGCTGCCGCAACCTTGAAACGCAACGCACCGGGGGCGGACGACATGATGCACAGAGCAGGATGCACCGCCGCCGCGTTCGCCGCCGCGCTGCTTGCCGCATGTGGAGGGAGCGGCGGAGGCGGTGGCAGCGGTGGCAGCGGCGGCAGCGCACCGCCCGCTCCGTCTTCGAATGCCTCGGTCTATCAGAACAGCACGACGCTCGGCAGTGTCGGGGCGGTTTCGTTGTCGCTCATCGCGGCGACCACGACCGCCAATGCAATGCTCGTGAGCCCTGTCGCCGCGCCGCTGCTGACGGCGGGGAACAATACGCTCGTGTCGACGCATCTGGCCACCAACGTAACGGGCGCCGGCACGGCATGCGTATCGGCGCCCACGAACAGCATCGGCACGGTGACCGGGGTCAACGCGGGCGTCAATATCAAGAGCGTGGCCGCGCTGCTGGACAATAGCTGGACTGTGTCGGCCACGCCGTCCGCGAACTGGACGACGCTCGGCGCGAGCGGCGCCGTGTTCGACGGCTGGGAAAACTGCGGCGCCAAGGCCGAGGGCGCGCCGTCGCCGTCGTCCACGTTGACGGTCAACGCGGACGGCTGCTTCTCCGACAACGTGTTCGACGGCAATCCGTCCACTACCGTCACGACAGTCAACCAGAGCTTCACCGCGGCGCAGGCTGCCTCGTTGTTGTCCGATGCCGGCTACCTCGACAGCAGCCAGCCCGCCAATCCACAGACCATCCGGTTGAAGATTTACCACAACGCCGCACAGCAGACCGTGCTGGTCGAACAGGGCATTCCGGTGAGCGGCGCGACAAGTCAGAATCCTGGGTTTGTCGCGATCTATTTCCCGCGTTAATTGGGTCCTTGCTGGCGCAACATGCCCGACCCCGTCGCTTTTTCACATCACTCCGGTCGGCGCCGACGATCCCGTCCTCACCCTGCCTGACGCCAAAAAATACCTTTGATTTAAAACATCTTTTTTTAGACACACGGCATTTCATCACTCCACGAAACAACTTGTTGTAAAAAAGATAAAAGACTTTGGAACCGGTTCCATTTATCATCCCGCCGGCAATCCGATGACTGCCCGGAACGCAATGGCGCGCTCCAATCTGGTGACTAGAACAACATGCCCTCATCCCCTATTAGCTCTCGCCGCGGCTTTTTACGCACGGCTATCGCGCTGGTTCCGGCCGGCACGCTCGCCGGCTGCGAGGTCAAGCAATCCACGACCACCGTCGCGCCGGGTTCGAGCGCGAACACGTCCGCGGACCGTGCGTCCGGCGCGGACTACAAGTCGCATTTCTTCGACGCGAAGGAATGGGCGTTCATT